>CAZNMK010000011.1:3862-18232 GCA_964574045.1 uncultured Roseovarius sp.
CCAGCGTCTTGCCGGCGAGATCGTCCCAGTTCGCGATATCGCTGTCGGCAGGCACCATCAGGCGAAAGCCGCTGTCGTAATAGCCGTCGGAAAAGTCGATGACTTCCTCGCGCTCGGGCTTGATGGTGATCCCTGCCAGCGCCACGTCGACCTGTCCGGTCTGCAGCGCCGGGATGATACCCGAGAAATCCATCGGGCGCAGTTCGTATTCCACGCCCAGTTCCTCGGCGATGGCCTTCCACATCTCGATGTCGAACCCGGTATATTCGCCGCCCTGCTTGAACTCGAACGGAACGAAGGCGGTGTCGGTGGCCACGACGATGTCGTCGGCCTGTGCCGCACTTGCGCCGAATGCGATTGCGGCGGCGGCGGCGAGTTTCACAATGGTTCTCATGTCAGCTCCCTGTCTGTGGCTGAGGTGTATGCAAATTTATCGTGCTTTGATGCAGTACGATGCAAAAATAATTGCACAAGCAATGTCGAAATGCAACTCTTTTTGCGCAACCCCGCGTTGCGACCCGGCAAAAGGCGCCCCGGGATGCCCGCGCTGTGCCGCCGCTCCTGCGATGCCTGCCTGCCCGGCGCCCTCGTCGGCGATGGGTACGGGCTTGATGCACTATCCCATGGGCGGCCGGTCGAAGAGCGAACCGGCCTGCGCGTTCACTTGCGGCGGAGTTTCGGAAGTTTCGCACGCCAGTAGGCGCCGAAATCCTCGCGCAGGGACTGGTATCGCAAAATGCGAAGCTGCGCCGCCTTGCCCCCCTTTGTCACAAGGTGATGCAGCAAGCTGTCCAGTACCGCCATCGCGCCGGCGTAACAACTGAAGCTGTGATGCGACTGAACGGATACCTTGAGAAAGAGGTCGGCCTCGATGGCGGGAGCGATCAGTTCGGAATCCGACAACAGAATGACTTTCATCCCATTGCGGCGGGCAAGACGCAGCGCGTCGATCGTGTCGGCGCTGTATGGCGGAAAGGTGATCGCCATCAACACGTCGCTGGGCTCGACCGAAACCATCTCGTCCACCGGACTGCCCATGTGGCGCGGGATCAGATGGACATGCGGCAGCGACATCCGCGCCACGTAGTGAAAATAGTAGGCCAGCGCGTAGCTCGATCGCGTCGCCGTGACATAGGCGTTGCGCGCCTCGATCATGAGCGTCGCCGCGGCCTCGGCCTTCTGCGGCGTCAGAAGCCTGAGCGATCGCTTGACGATGTCGATCTCGTTGCGAACGCTCCTCGCGTGATCTGCCGCGAGGGGGCCCTTTTCCGACAGTTCTTCAAGCCAGGCTTCGCCGCCGGACCCGTCGTAGCGTTCCAGAAGGGATACCCGAAACGGTTCGCGCAGATCGTCGAAACCGTCAAAGCCAAGCCGGTCGGCGAGCCGTACGAACGAATTGGCGCTGACGCCGGCCTTGTCGGCGCTGATGCGGATCGGATCCATGCCGAACGCGCTGTCGTTATCGACGATATACTTCGCGGCAAGGCGCAGTCGTGGCGACATGTCGTCGATCCCGGCGATCAGCCGGTTCAGAATCGTCTGCTTGAGCTCCGCACCCATGATGGCCCCACGAAAAAACAAATGTTCTGAAATTTTATCCTAAAGAATCTTTGTGCGTTTGGTAAGCCCTCTCCCGAAACGACCGCACGGGAGGGGCAACATGGCCTTTGCAACGATCATCTACACCAAGACCGGGCCGGTGGCCGAAATCCGCTTCAACCGGCCACACCGCCTGAATGCCGTGGTTTCCGAATTCTACGCGGAGATGCTGGAAGCGCTCGACGATGCCGAGCATGACATCGCTATCCGTACCGTCGTCCTCACAGGCGAGGGCCGCGCGTTCTGTGTCGGCGCCGACCTCAAGGAACACGGCGCCGCAACGCGAACCGAGCTGGAAAAGCTGCAATACCTGCAGCTTGCCAACGATGTTTGCGAACGCATCTACAGGCACCCCAAGCCGGTCATCGCCGCAGTCAACGGTTTCGCCCTCGGGGCGGGCGCGGAAATGTCGTGTTCCGCCGATTTCATCGTGATGAAGGCCAGCGCGCAGATAGGGTTTCCCGAGATTTCGATCGGCACTCATGTCGGCGGTGGCGTGACGGGCATCCTGCCACGCCTCGTCGGGCTGGCCAGGGCGCGCGAGCTGATCTTCACGGGGCGGCGCATCGACGGCGAGGAAGCGCTGCGCATCGGTCTTGCCACGCGCGTGTTTCCCGACGACAGCTTTGCCGAAGACGCCACCGCCTTTGCCCATGATATCGGCGCCAAGGCGCCCTACTCCATGCGCTTTGCAAAGGAGCATCTGAACGCCGGTCAGCGCGACTACACCGCACGGCTGATCACCGAACTGGATGCGCTGCGCAGTTGCATGCTGACCGAGGACTGGCAGGAAGGCGTCGACGCCTTCGCCGAAAAGCGTTCCCCCGTATTCAAAGGCAAGTGACCCCATGTCCGATGCACTCGACCGTATTTTCAAGGCGGCCTCGATCGCCGTCATCGGCGCTTCGAACGACCCTTCCAAGCGCGGCAATCAGGCGATCCGCAAACTGCGTGCGGATGGCTATGAGGGCGCGATCTTTCCGATCAACCCCAAGGCGGACGAGATCATGGGCCTGCCTGCCTATCCCAGCGTTCTCGATGTCGAGAGCGACATCGACGTGGTTCTTGTCTGCACGCCGGCGAAAACGCTGCCGGCGATCCTGGCCCAATGCGGGCAAAAGGGCATTCCCGGCGCGGTCGTTCTGGCCGCCGGATTCTCGGAAATCGGGGCTGCGGGGGCCGACATTGCCGCGGCCACCCTGGCGGCGGCGCGCGAACACGATGTGCGGGTGGTCGGCCCCAACACCAACGGTGTCTTCAACCTGCACAACCGCATGAACATGGTCGGCGTGCAGGATGTCGAGCCCGGGGCTATCGGGATCTGCAGCCAGTCCGGCAACATGATGCTGGGCCTCGTCACCGAAGCCAGGCGACGAGGCGGCGTCGGGTTCTCGTCCTATGTCGGCGTCGGCAACCAGCTCGATGTGAGCCTGGCGGAATACCTGCGCTATTTCGGGGATGACGAAGACACCAGGGTACCGCTCTTCTATGTCGAGGGGTTCCAGGACGGCCGCGCCTTTCTGGAGACCTGCCGCGAAGTGACCCAGAAGAAACCCGTCGTCATCTACAAGTCCGGCCGGACCGAGGCGGGCCAGGTCGCGGCCAGTTCCCACACCGGGTCGCTGGCCTCGAGCTTTGCCCTGACGCGCGGTCTGCTGAAACAGGCCGGGGCAACCGTCGTCGAGCAATCCGACAAGATCCTGTCGATTGCCGAGGGCCTGTCGAAAATGCCGGTGCCCGCGGGCGGGCGCGTGGCGATCCTGGCCGATGGCGGCGGTCATGCCACGGTGACGGTGGATGCGCTGGTCGATTCCGGCGTCGAACTGGCGACCCTGTCGGCTGCCACAACGGCAAGGCTGCGCGATCTGCTGCCTTCTGCTGCGTCCTGCATCAACCCGGTCGACGTTGCCGGCGGCACCGATGACGATCCATCTGTCGCCGCCGCTTGCGCCGGGGCGATCCTGGCCGACGAGAATGTCGATATCCTCATGCTGGTCGGCATGTATGGCGGTTTTGCCGCCCGGTTCAATCCGGCGCTTCTGGACAATGAAATCGACACGTCGCACCGGCTGGCCAGACTAGCCGGAGAGCATGGAAAACCCCTGCTGGTGCAAAGCGTCTATGCCGCCCTGCGCACCAAACCCATCGAGACCCTGAAAGAGGCGGGTGTTCCGGTCTTTATCTGGCCCGAACCGGCGGTGCGCTGCGTTTCCGAGCTTATCGGCTATGCCCGTGCGCGGCGGCGAAACGCAACCGCCCGGCTTGTCATGCCGGATGGACCAAGGGCCGGGGGTCAGGAAATCCTCGGCACCATCCGGGCCGAAGGCAGGCACGCGTTCTACGAGCACGAGGCCAAGGCCCTGCTGGCGGTCTACGGTGCACAGGTGCCGGGCGAGTTCCTCGCGCGCAGCGAGGCCGATCTGGCCCGCGCCGCCGATCGTCTCGGCGATCGTCCCGTGGCCATGAAAATCGTCAGCCAGGACATCCTGCACAAATCCGACGCCGGCGGGGTCAAGCTGAAGGTCGCGGGCGAAGCGGCGATGCGCGCCGCCTACAGGGACATCCTGGCCAACGCCCGCGCCTTTGATGCCGATGCCGACGTGCATGGCGTGCTGCTCGCACCGATGGCGCAATCGGGGGTCGAGATCATCATCGGCGTCGTACACGATCCGATGTTCGGCCCGGTCATGATGTTCGGCCTTGGCGGGATTTTCGTCGAGGTGCTCAAGGACGTATCGTTCCGCGCTTTACCCATGAGCCGCGCCGACGCGCATGAAATGATAGGGGAAATCCAGTCCAGCAAGATCCTGGACGGGGTGCGCGGGGCGCCGCCGGTGGACAGGGATGCATTGGTCGATCTGATGATGACAGTTGCAGAGCTGGCGCTTGCCCATCCCGAGATCGGGGAAATCGACCTCAACCCGGTCATTCTGCGCGCCGATGGCTACGACGTCGTTGATGCGCGCATGATCCTTGACTCGAAAGGCCACTGAAATGACGGAGAAACTGCTTTACGACCAGGACGGCCATGTCGTGACACTGACGTTCAACATGCCCGAAACGCGCAATGCGCTGACCGATGCCGACCTGTGCGACGCCATCGTTGCCGCGATGGCCCGCATCCAGGCGGATCAAAGCGTGCGCTGCGCGATCCTCACCGGAGCCGGCAGCGCATTTTCGTCGGGCGGTAATCTCAAGCACATGAAGGAGAAAAGCTCGATCTTCGGCGGCGATGCTGTGGATATCAAGGACGGTTATCGCCGCGGAATTCAGCGCGTGGCCAAAGCTATATGGGAATGCGAGGTTCCGCTGATCGCCGCCGTTAACGGCCCGGCCTATGGAGCCGGGTGCGACACCACCTGCATGTGCGATATCCGCATCGCCTCGACCCGCGCGACCTTTGCCGAGAACTTCGTCCGGGTCGGCTTGATCTCGGGCGATGGCGGTGCGTGGCTGTTGCCGCGCCAGATCGGTCTCTCGCGCGCCGCCGAGATGACCTTTACCGCCGAACCGGTCGATGCCGCCACGGCGCTCGAATGGGGATTGGTATAGACGCTCACCGAACCGGAGGACCTGTTGCCCGAGGCCCGTGCGCTGGCCGCGCGTATCGCGCGAAACCCGCCGCGCCAGCTGCGCATGGCCAAGCGCCTGCTGCGCGAAGGTCTGCACACCCGCCTCGATAGCCTGTTGGAGCTGGCAGCCGCCTATCAGGGTGCCTGCCATCAGACCGACGACCATGCCGAAGCGGTGAAGTCGCTGCTGGAAAAGCGCGCGGCCCGGTTCACCGGCCGCTGAGGCGGTTCTCGGCGGGCCACCCCGAAGCCGAAGCCAGCCCTGCCGTGCGGATCACCGTCCTGACCGGGCCGGATCGTCCTTTTGCGTGGGCATGGGTATCGCCGCCTTACCGGATTTGCCTGCCTTCGAGCCCGGTTTGGAAACAGGGCAAACGGACGGCGGTGCGGGAGTGACCCGGCTGGAGACCGGCCGATCCGGCCCCTGTCCTGCCGGCATGGCAGAACGCGACCCTTTCAAGTACTTCAAGACCAGCCGAGAGATCACCTGTCTGGCGGTGACAATGTATATCCGGTTTCCGCGGTCGCTCCGCAACGTCGAGGATTTTCTGCACGAACGCGGCATCGATGTCGGCCACGAGACGGTGCGGTTCCGGTGGCACCGGTTCGGGCCGCTTTTCGCCGCCGAGATCCGCAAGCGCCGCGTCGGGGGATGCGGTCGGGCCGCTGGCGCTGGCATCTCGATAAGGTTTTCGTGAAGATCAACGGCGAGACCCACTATCCGTGGCGCGCGGTCGATCACGAGGGCGAGGTGCTCGAGAGCTTCGTGACAAAGACGCGCGACAAGAAGGCCGCGTTGAAACTCCTCAGGAAATTGATGAAACGCTACAGCCAGCCGAAACAGATCGTCACCGACAGGCTGCGCTCTTGTGGTGCCGCCATGACGGAAATCGGAGCCTGGTGATCTTCGCCGCCGTCCACGCCTCGGTGCACAACCCGTTCAATTCGAAGTGCAGCCTCACTCCGGGATCGAACTGCAGGCAAGACCGCGCCGCTCCTCGCGCCGAGTGGCGCGGTCTTTGCGCGGCAAAAACAACAGCCATCCTGCCCTTGGTGAGACGGGTTCGCATCGGTCCGACATCACCGGACTGACGCTTCCTTCGCCCCCGTCTGCGACACCGCGGCGCAGCCAGGGTTAACGGCGGTTAATGCCTGGCGGCGCAATCCGTGTACCGAGATCGTGTTCGTATTTCACCATCGGCCACAGGAGGCAAAGATGAGCGACGAGTCGACCAACTCAACAGGGCAGGCCGAACAGGCGCTCGCCTCGCGCTTTCCGACTGCCTACACCATCTTGTTCCTCTTGATCGTGCTCGTCGCCGCGCTGACCTGGATCATACCGGCGGGGCAGTATGAGCGGGTGATGAGCGAGGAGGTCGGCCGCGAGATCGCCGTGGCCGGCACCTATGCAGAGGTCGATCCCAACCCGCAGGGCTTCGTCGAGGTCATGCTGGCGCCGGTCGCGGGGTTCTACGACCCCGACAGCTATGCCGCCAACGCCATCGACGTGGCGCTTTTCGTGCTGTTCCTGGGCGGCTTTCTGGGGGTGGTCAACGCCACCGGCGCCATCGACACGGGTATAAAGACGGCGATGGTGGCGATGAAGGGGCGCGAGATCTGGATGATCCCGATCATGATGGCGCTCTTTGCACTGGGCGGCACCACCTACGGCATGGCCGAGGAGACGCTCGCGTTCTACGCGATCCTGATCCCGGTGATGATCGCCGCGGGCTACGACGCGGTGACGGGGGTGGCGATCATCCTGATCGGCGCGGGCATCGGCGTTCTGGGCTCGACCATCAACCCCTTTGCCACCGTGATCGCGGCCAACGCGGCCGACATTCCCTTTACCGACGGGATCGTGCTGCGCCTCGTGATCCTGCTGGGCGGGCTGGCGATCTGCGCGGCCTATGTCATGCGCTACGCCAGCCGGGTCCGCAACGATCCCGAGCGTTCGGTCGTGGCCAAGCAGGCCGAGGCGCACCGCCGGCTCTTTCTGCGAGACGGGGCGGACGAACAGGCCGACGCCACGCTGACCGGCACCCAGAAGGTCGTGCTGGTGCTCTTCGCCATCACCTTCGGCGTGATGATCTGGGGCGTGTCCAGCCAGGACTGGTGGATGGCTCGGATGGGCGCGCTGTTCTTCGGCTCGGCCATCGTCATCGGCCTGGTGGCGCGCATGGGGGAGAAGAAACTGACCGGCCATTTCATCGACGGCGCGCGCGACCTGCTGGGCGTGGCGCTGGTCGTCGGGCTGGCGCGCGGCATCGTGGTGATCATGGAAAACGGCCTGATTGCCGACACCATCCTGCACGGCGCCGAACAGTCGCTGAGCGGGCTGGGCGATCTGGCCTTCATCAACGTGATGTTCTGGATCGAGCTGGGGATGAGCTTTTTCGTGCCGTCCTCGTCCGGGCTCGCGGTCCTCTCGATGCCGATTCTGGCGCCGCTGGCGGATTTCGCCGGTGTCGGCCGCGACCTGGTGGTGACCGCCTATCAGTCCGCGAACGGGCTGGTGAACCTGATCAACCCGACCTTCGCCGTGGTGATCGGCGGGCTGGCGATCGGGCGGGTCTCCTACGACCGCTGGATCGTCTTCATCTGGCCGCTCCTGCTGATCCTCTTCGTGTTCATCTCCGCCGCACTCAGCATCGGCGCGCTCCTCTAAGCGAAAGGAAATCCCATGTCCGACCAGACGCTCGGAGTCCATTCCGAGACCGGCAGGTTGCGGCAGGTCATCATCTGCCGCCCCGGCCTCGCCCATCGCCGGCTGACGCCGGAGAACCGCGAGGAGCTGCTTTTCGACGATGTCTTCTGGGTCAAGCAGGCGCAGAAGGATCACGACGACTTTGCCAGTTCGATGGAGGGGGCGGGCGTCGAGGTTCTGGAGACCGGCGCCATGCTGGCCGAGGTCATGGACATTCCCGAGGCGCGCAAATGGGTGCTCGACGCCCGTCTTTCGGCCGAGCAGGTGGGCGTCGGCATGCGCACCGAACTGCGCGCCTGGATGGACGAGCTGCCCGGCGCAAGACTTTCGGAGTACCTGATCGGCGGGCTGACGGTGGGCGACGTACCGTTCGAGACCGAAAGCATGTTCGGCAGCTATCTGGGCTATCACGGCTTCATCCTGCCGCCGCTGCCGAACTTCCTCTTCACGCGCGACAACTCGGCGTGGATCTACGGCGGCGTCTCGTTGAACCCGATGCACTGGGAGGCACGGCGCCCCGAGACGCTGCTGACGGCGGCGATCTACCGCTTTCACCCCAGGTTCGCCGGCAGGGCGCAGGTGATCTGGGGCGATCCGCTGAAGCATCACGGGCTCGCCACGGTAGAGGGCGGCGACGTGATGCCGGTGGGAGGCGGCCTGGTGCTGATCGGCATGGGCGAGCGCACCTCGCCGCAGGGCGTGGGCCTTCTGGCCGAGGCGCTCTTCGGCGAGGGGCTGGCGAGCCGCGTCATCGCCTGCCAGATGCCCAAGTCCCGCGCCGCGATGCATCTCGATACGGTCTTCACCTTCTGCGGCGGCGACATCGTCACCAGCTTCAAGGAGGTCGCCGACGAGATGAGCTGCTATCACCTCGACCCCGCCGCGGGCGCCAAGCCGCTCGACATGCGCCACGACCCGCGCCCGATGTTCGATGTCGTGGCCGAGGCGATGGGGTTCAAGCGGCTCAAGGTGGTGCCAACAGGCGGCTCCGACCCGTTCGAGCAGTCGCGAGAGCAATGGAACGACGGCAACAACGTGCTGGCGCTGCGCCCGGGCCTGGTGATGGGGTATGATCGCAATGACGACACCAACGCCGCGCTGCGCGCCGAGGGCATCGAGGTGATCGAGCTGCCCGGCGCCGAGCTGGGACGCGGGCGGGGCGGCAGCCGCTGCATGTCGTGCCCCACTATCCGCGACGCCGTGTGAGGAGGACGGACCATTGGCTTTCAACCTCAGGAACCGTCATTTCCTGACCTTGCGCGATTTCACGCCCGAAGAGATCGGCTTTCTGCTGAAGCTCGCAGCCGACCTCAAGGCGGCGAAATACGCCGGCACCGAGGTGCCGCTGCTCAGGGGCCGCGAGATCGCACTGATCTTCGAGAAGGACAGCACCCGCACCCGCGTCGGCTTCGAGGTCGCGGCGCACGATCAGGGCGCGACCGTCACCTATCTGGGGCCGTCGGGCACCCATATGGGCCACAAGGAATCGATCAAGGACACCGCGCGCGTGCTCGGCCGGGTCTATGACGCGATCGAATACCGCGGCTTCGGGCAGGAGGTGGTGCAGACGCTCGCCGACTGGGCGGGGGTGCCGGTCTATAACGGCTTGACGGACGAATTCCATCCGACCCAGATCCTCGCCGATTTCCTGACCATGCAGGAACACGGCCAGAAGCCGCTGCGCGAGGTGGCCTATTGCTTTCTGGGCGATGCCGGCAACAACATGGGTGACAGTCTACTGATCGGCGGGGCCAAGATGGGCATGGACGTGCGCCTCTGCGCGCCCCGGAGCCTCTGGCCCGACAGGGCGATCCAGGACGAGGCGCGCGCGGTCGCGCGGGAGACCGGCGCGCGCGTCCTGCTGACCGAGGACGTTGACGAGGCCGTGAAGGGCGCCGATTTCGTCTACACCGATGTCTGGGTCTCGATGGGCGAGAGCGCGGACAAGTGGGCCGAACGGATCGAGCTCTTGATGCCCTATCAGGTGACGGCCGGGGTGATGGCGAAAACCGGCAATCCGCGGGCCAGGTTCATGCACTGCCTGCCGGCCTTTCACAACACCGAGACCGAGATCGGCAAGGACATCCAAGAACAGTTCGGTATCGACGCGATGGAGGTGACCGAAGAGGTGTTCGAAAGCCCCGCCTCGATCGTCTTCGACCAGGCCGAGAACCGGATGCACACCATCAAGGCGGTACTGGTGGCCACGCTGGGGGCGGTGTGACGATGCTGGTGGTCGCTGCCCTGGGCGGCAATGCGCTCTTGCGGCGCGGCGAGCCGATGACGGCCGAAAACCAGCGTGCCAATGTGCGTCGGGCCGCGGCCGAACTGGCGCGGATCGTGCGCGCGGGGCACCGGCTGGTCATCACCCACGGCAACGGCCCGCAGGTCGGGCTGCTGGCGCTGCAAGGCGCGGCCTACCGGCCCGACGAGGCCTACCCGCTCGACGTGCTGGGGGCCGAGACCGGCGGCATGATCGGCTACATGATCGAGCAGGAGCTCGAGAACGCGCTCGACCATGCACACCCCGTCGCCACGCTCCTGACCCAGGTAGTGGTCGATGCGCGCGACCCGGCCTTTCGCGCGCCGACCAAGTTCATCGGCCCGGTCTATGACCGCGCCGAGGCCGAGAGCCGCGCCAGGGCGGCCGGCTGGACCATCGCGCGGGACGGCGACAAGTGGCGCCGCGTGGTGCCTTCGCCCCGGCCGCAGGCGATCCCCGACATCCGCGTGCTGCGCCTGCTGCTCGAGCAGGGCGTGATCGTGATCTGCACCGGCGGCGGCGGCATCCCCGTGATCCGCCAGGGCGACGGAAGCCTGATCGGCATCGAGGCGGTGATCGACAAGGATGCCGCCAGCGCGCTGCTGGCGCGGGAGTTGCAGGCCGATGCGCTGCTGCTCTTGACCGACGTGGACGCGGTCTATCGCGATTTCGGCACGAAGGACGAGAGCGCGATCGCCGCCCTGAGCCCCGAGGAGGCGCGCGCGCTCGACTTGCCCGCGGGCTCGATGGGCCCCAAGATGGCGGCGGCCGCGGATTTCGCCGAGACCGGCGGGCTGGCCGGTATCGGCCGGCTGGGCCAGGCGGTGGACATCCTCGAGGGCCGTGCGGGAACCCGTGTGCTCACAGGCGGAACAGGCAGCGATGCACAAGACGGACAGAGGCCATGACAAGATTGCGGCACCAAGCGGTGCCGAAGACACCGGCGCGAACACCGATGCGCCCGTGGCCGCCGACGGGTTGACTGTGCCGAAGGCGAGCGGCGGGCATGAGAGCGGGCCGGCGGATGGAACCATCGCAGCCATTCGCGGCGGGGTCGTCGATGTGGCCTTTGCAGGAACGCCGCCGCCCATCCGCACCCTGCTGCATTCGGGCGACGTGAGGATGGAGGTCGCGATGCTGGTGGGCCGAGATATCGCACGCTGCATCGCACTGGGTCCGGTACGGGGGCTGGAGTTGGGCAGCCCGGTCACCGATACCGGGCACGGCATCGAGGTGCCGGTGGGGCGCGCTGTGCTGGGGCGGATGTTCGACCTTTTCGGCACGCCGCTCGACGGGCTGCCGCCGCCTCGCACGGACGCGCGCCGCCCGATCCACGGGCCGCCGCCGCCGCTAGCCGACCGGGTGCTCAAGGCCGAGGTGCTGGAGACCGGCATCAAGGCGCTCGACCTGCTCGCACCGATCGAGCGCGGCGGCAAGACCGGGCTTTTCGGCGGCGCGGGCGTCGGCAAGACCGTGCTCTTGAGCGAGCTCATCCACAACACCGTCGAGCATCACCACGGCGTGAGCCTCTTTTGCGGCATCGGCGAGCGCTCGCGCGAGGCCGAGGAACTCTGGCGCGAGATGGGCGAGGCGGGCGTGCGCGACCAGATGGTGATGCTCTTCGGCCAGATGAACGAGGCGCCGGGCGTGCGCTTTCTGGTCGGTCATGCCGCGCTTGCTATGGCCGAGCATTTCCGCGACGCGCGCGGCCAGGACGTGCTCCTCCTCATCGACAACATCTTCCGCTTCGTGCAGGCAGGCTCCGAGGTGTCGGGGCTCTTGGGCCGGATGCCCTCGCGGGTGGGCTATCAGCCGACGATGGCCACGGAACTCGCCGCCCTTCAGGAACGCATCGCCTCGACGCGGTCGGGCTCGATCACCTCGATCCAGGCGGTCTATGTGCCGGCCGATGATTTCACCGACCCGGCGGCGGCGCATATCTTCTCGCATCTCTCGGCCTCGGTGGTGCTCTCGCGCAAACGCGCGAGCGAGGGGCTCTATCCGGCCATCGACCCGCTCGCCTCGACCTCGGTCATGCTGACGCCGGGTGTCGTCGGGCAGCGCCATTACGACATCGCCCGCGCCGTGCGCCGGACGCTCGCGCAATACGAGGAGCTGCGCGACATCATCGCCATGCTCGGGATCGAGGAGCTTTCCGCACATGACCGCGCGGTGGTGGCTCGCGCCAGGCGGCTTGAACGTTTCCTGACCCAGCCCTTCTTTACCGTCGGCGCGTCGGCCGGCACCGCCGGGCGGCTGGTGCCGCTTGCCGAGACGCTGGCGGGATGCGAGGCGATCCTCGCCGATACCGAGTTTGCGCGCCCCGAGAGCACATATTACATGATCGGCAGCCTGTCGGAGATAAAGGAGGACGCAGCGTGAGCATGGTCTCCGAGATGCGGGTCGAACTGCGGCTGCCCACGGACACGCTCTTTTCGGGTCCGGCCGCGCGGTTGCGGGCCGAGGCGCCCGATGGGGGTTTCGGCATCCTTCCCAACCATATCGACTTCGTGACCGCGCTGGTGCCCTCGGTGCTGCTGATCACCGATCCGGCGGGGCGCGAGCGCATATTCGGCATCGACGAAGGGCTGCTGGTCAAGCGCGGCGTGCGCGTCGAGATCGCGGTGCGCCGCGGGATCGAGGGCGCGGACCTCGACGATCTGCGCGAAACGATCGCCGCCCGCCTTGCCGGCGCCGAGGACGAGGAACGCGCCGCGCGCGCCGCGCTCTCGCGGCTCGAAGCCGACATGGTGCACCGCTTCGCCATCCTGCAAAGGCCACAGCCATGACCGGGGATCGCGACAGACCCGCGCGCGAAATCGGTCGCCGCGCCCGCCGTATCAGACAGGCCCGCGACGACCCCGGCCCCAGCCCTCTGCGCGGCATCGGCACCTTCGGCATGATCGGCTGGTCCGTGTCCGTCCCGATCGTGGGCGGCGCGCTGCTGGGGCTCTGGCTCGACCGGGTGGCGCCGCAGGACTTCTCTTGGACACTGGCGCTGATCCTCGGCGGCGCCTTTCTGGGCGCGCTCATCGCCTGGCGCTGGATCGACCGCGAAGGAGGCGGAAAATGACACCTGACTGGATGCTCATGGCACTGGGTGCCGCGGCAGGGGCGCTGGCCGCGCTCGTGTTTCTGGGCGGGCTGGCGTGGGGCATCCGGATTGCCCTGCGCTCAGGCCGGCCGGTGGCCGTGCTTCTGGGCAGCGCGGCGCTACGCATCGCCGCCCTCTTGCTGGCGGGCTGGGGAATGGCCGGCTTGGGCGTCTCGGCGCTGGCCGGGTTCGCCGCCGCCTTTGTCGCCGTGCGCCTTTGCATTCTCGCGCGGGCGCGGCGCAGGGACGGGGCGGGAGCCGCGCCATGCAGCTGACCCCCGATGAGACCATCGTCTTCACTCTTGGCGACATTCCGATCAACGCCACCATTGCCGGCACCTGGGCGATCATGGCTCTGCTCACCGGCGTCTCGGCGCTAATCACGCGCAACCTGCGTCCGGACGTGCCGCCAAGCCGCTGGCGAACCGCGCTCGAGGTGATCGTCGTGGCCATCAACGGCCAGATCGCCGAGATCACGCAGCGCCGCGACAGCAGGGTTCTTTATTTCTCGGGCACGCTCTTCCTCTTCATCCTCACGGCCAACCTCCTGACGGTGGTGCCGGGATTCGAGACCCCGACCGCGTCGCTTTCGACCACCGCCGCGCTGGCGCTCTCGGTGCTGATCGCGGTGCCGCTCTTCGGGATCGGCAGCCGGGGTCTGGGCGGGTATCTCAGAACCTATGTCGAGCCCTCGGCGATCATGCTGCCCTTCAACGTCATCTCCGAGGTCACGCGTGGCCTCTCGCTGGCGATCCGGCTTTACGGCAACATCATGAGCGGCGCGGTGATCGCCGCGATCCTGCTCGGTGTGGCGCCGTTCTTCTTTCCGGTGGTGATGGACATGCTCGGGCTGCTGACCGGCGTCATCCAGGCCTATATCTTCGCAGTTCTCGCCACCGTCTACATCGCGTCGGCCAGCGCCGCGCCACCGTCCTCCACAACGCGAAAGGATGCTCCATGACCGACCTGTCCATCATCGCGGCGATCTCGATCTTTGCGGCAGGGCTGACCGTGGCCCTCGGGGCGATCGGCCCGGCGCTGGGCGAGGGGCGAGCGGCGGCCGCCGCGCTCAGCGCCATCGCGCAGCAGCCCGATGCCGCGGCGACCTTGTCGCGCACGCTCTTCGTCAGCCTGG
>CAZNMK010000012.1:0-5209 GCA_964574045.1 uncultured Roseovarius sp.
CACCACCGGCCGGTCGGTGTCGAGCGTGAGGTCGAGAAAGAACGCCGTTTCCTCGAGCGTGGCGGTACCGTGCAGGATCAGGACGCCGGCCAGCCCCGCGTCGGCATCGAGCAGGCCCTGCACCGTGCGCGCCAGTTCCGGCCAGTCGCGCGGCCCGATCTTGCTGGAACCGAGCGCCCGGAACGGCACCGGATCGAGCCGCGCGAAACGCGCCAGTTCCGGCATCCGTTCGAGCATCTCCTGCGCGGTGAGCTTGTGCCCGGTCTCGGGATAGTCGAGCGTGTCGAACGGGTCCTCGACCAGCGTCGAGATGGTGCCGCCGCACCCGACGACGGCCACCCGCGGCAGGTCGCGCCGGCCGCCCATGTCAGCGCTCCAGCACGCGATGCTGATAGCGGCCATGCCCGGCGGTGCCCTCGACCGGCGCGCCGTCGCGCCAGACCGCGCGCCCGCGCACCAGCGTGTCGCTCACCCGCCCCCTGAGGCGGAAACCCTCGTAGAGCGAATAGCCGGCGGACGAAATCACATCCTCTCTCGTCACCTCGCTCTCGGCGTCGAGGTCGACGACCGCCAGATCGGCGTCGAGTCCGACCGCGATGCGCCCCTTGCGCGCCCCGAGCCCCATCAGCCGCGCCGGCGTCTCGCTCAGCAGCTCGGCGATCCGTTCGAGCGGCAGGCCGCGCTTGTGGTGGCCCTCGCTCAGCATCACCGGCAACAGCGTCTCCATCCCCGGACAGCCCGGCGAGGCCTTCCAGATGCCGCCCTCCTTGGCCGCGACGCCGCGATGGACGTGATCGGTGGCGACGGTGTCCACCTCGCCCTCGGCGATCGCGCGCCACAGGCGTTCGCGGTCCGCGGCATGGCGCAGCGGCGGGTTGATCTTGCCGATGTCGCCCCCCGCCCAGCTGACGTCATGGGTCAGGTAGTGCGGGCAGGTCTCGACATAGACGCGGTCGCCCGCGCGCCGCCGCTCGAGCGCCGCCTCGAGCGCGGCGGCCGAGGAGGTGTGCACGACATAGAGCGGCGCGCCGGCGCGGTTGGTCAGATAGGCGGCGCGGCGCACCGCCTCGGCCTCGACGAAATCGGGGCGCGAGGCGTCCCAGGCCGCCAGCCCGCCCCGGCCCTCGGGGTCGGCGGCCATCGCGCGTTCGCGCAGCGGCCAGGCGACCTCGATGTTCTCGGGGTGCGGGTTGATCATGCCGCCATGTTCCGCCGCCAGCTCGGCCAGCCGGAAAAGGAACCCGTCGTCGATGTCGGGCAGGCCCAGCCGCGCCCCCTCGCCGCCGCGGTTGTTGAGGAAGATCTTGAGCGTCGGCGCACCGTATTCGGCGATGTAGCGCGGCACCTCGGCCAGCTGGTCCTCGGTCGACACGATCGGATGATAGCCGAAGTCGATCCGCGCCCCCGCCTCGGTGATCGCCACCACCTCGTCGAAAATCTCGGAAAAGGGCGCGGCGCTCATCAGATAGGCGATCATGCAGGTCACGCCGCCGGCGGCGGCCGAGGCGGTCTCGCGGTCGGCGTCCTGCGGCACCTGCGGGCGCGAGATGTCCTTGCCGTGGCCGAGATGCAGATGCGCGTCGATGACGCCCGGCATGACGATCCGCCCCGAGGCATCGAGCGTCTGCGCCGCCGCGACCCCGGCGCCGGGATCGAGGATCGCCGCGATGCGGCCGTCCCTGACGGCGATGTCGCAGCGCGTGCGCCCGACCCCGGGAAGGATCGCCTCGCCGCCGGCGATGAGCAGATCGAATGTCATGGGTGGTCCTCCTTGGGCAGTCCGTGGTGAAGCAACGCGCGCAGCCCGCGCAGGTCGGCCAGATCGCTCAGGCCCGCCAGTGCAGCCGCCAGCCGGTCGGCCGCCTCGGGCGCCATCGCGCGCGTCATGCTGGCCAGGAATTTGCCGCGCACCCGGTCCGCCGAGGGCGGGCGCGAGGCGTTGCCGAATACGTCGTCGATGCGCAGCCGCCGCGTCTCGCCCGTCTTGGTGCGCAGCTCGAGGGCGGCATCGAAACGTTCGGGAAAGCGGCTGTCGCGCAGCGGCTCCCATGCCATCGTGCGGGCGAGCGCGCGAACCGCCGCGGCCGGCGTCTCTTCGAAGCTCTCCAGCCCGACCCGGCCTTCGACCAGTTGCATCGCGACCGCCACCGGCAGGCTCCAGCGCGCGGCATGGCCCCCGGCCGCGCATTTCTCGTCCCAGGGCTCGCACACGATCGGCGCCGCGCCTTCGGGCACGAAAAGGCGCACCGCGTCGATGGCGTCGGGCGAAAGACCGTCCTCGGTCAGCTTGCCGGCGGCCTCGACAAAGGGGTGGATGTAGTGGCAGCAGGGTACGAACTTGAACGCCACATCGGGCAGGTGCCAGCGCGTGCCGATATCCGCCACATGCCCGGCGAACCGGCCGGCGGCGCCATCGTCGCCGGCAAAGACCCGGAAAAGGCCGTAGGTGTCGTCGAACGGGCGGTCGGCCCCGGTCAGCCCCGCCCGCGCCAGCTCGGCGGCCTTCAGCCCGGCATGGGCGGCCCAGCCGGGATGCATCGACTTGACCGTCGCTCCGTTCGACAGGAAGGCGAAGACGCCCGACGCCTGGCTGATGGCGATACCCAGCGCGTCGGCCACGCCGTCGCGGTCCATCCCCCTCAGCGTCGCCGCCAGCCCGGCGGCGCAGAGCGCGCCGCCCACCGCCGTCGCCTGAAAGCCCCGCGCCTGAAACCCGCCCGCCGCCGACAGCCCGATGCGGATCAGCACCTCGTACCAGAGCGCATAGGCGCGCAGCACCGCGCGCCCGTCGCGGCCCCCGGCCTCGCCCACGGCCAGCGCCGCCGGGGCCAGCACGGCCGAGCCGTGGATGATGGCGCCGGTGTGGGTGTCGTCGTATTCGAGGCTGTGCATGAGCCCGCCATTGACCAGCGCCGCCTCGGCCGGATCGGCCGCCAGCGCCGCGCCGATCACGCTCGCGGTACCATCCGCGCGCGCCACGCCGCGCGCATAGCGCAGCCAAGGCCGGCCGATCCGGGTGCTGGCCGCGGCCCCCGCCACGCCGACGATGTCGAGCAGATGCGCCGCCGCCGCGGCCTCGACCGCCTCGGGCAGCGGCCCGGCGCCGTCGAGCGCGGCGAGCAGATCGCGCACCAGGCTCATGCGTTTCCTCCCGCGCCAGGCTCGCGCGCGGCATCGAGCGCCGCCAGCCGCCCCAGCGCGATCGCCGTCAGAAGACCGTTGCCCGACGCATAGCCCAGCGCCCCGGCGCGGCCGCTGATCCCGGCGGCGGCCCCGCCCCCGGCATAGAGCCCCGGCACCGGGCTGCCGTCCTTGCGCAGCACACGGGCGTCGGCATCGACCCTCAGCCCGCCCTGGGTGTGAAAGAGCGCCGGCACCACCCGGCAGGAATAGAAGGGCGGCCGCAGCGGCGCGAGACCGAAGGACGAGCGCCCGAACGCGTCCGGCCGCCCGGCCGCGGCGGCGACGTTGTAGGCCTCGATTTCCGCCTGCGCCGCCGCGCCGTCGAGCCCCTGCGCGCGGGCCACTTCGGCCACGCTGCCGCCAGTCCTGAGGCCGCCATGGGCGTGCAGTTCGGCGAACTCCTCTTCCTCCATCGCGATCTCGAAGATGCGCCGGTCGAAGATCGCCCAGGCATGAGGGCCCTGTTCCAGCACGTGCCGGGCGAAACCCGAATAACCGAGGCTCTCGTCCCCGAAGCGCCGTCCGTCGCCGCCCAGCAGCACGCCGCCCTTTTCGATGGTGGTCCAGGACAGGATGCTGCCGTGCGGGTCGGCCACCGCGGCGTAGCCCTGATAGGCGCGCATGTTGACGAGATCGGCCGACAGCGCCTCGCCCCACTCGACCGCCTCGCCCTCGGACCCCGGCGCGCCGAAATACTGCGCCCCGGCGATCTCGGGAATATACCGCTCCACCAGCGCGCGGTTGCCGCCGAACCCGTTGAGCGCCAGCAGCACCGCGCGCGCGCGCATCTCGTAGCGCTGCCCGTCGCCGGCATCGACCCGGGCGCCGGCGACGCGGCCATCCTCGACGATCAGCCCACGGGCGGCATTGCCCACCGCCAGCGGGATGCCGCGCGCCTCGATCGCGCGCATCAGATCTTCGACCAGATCGGCGCCGCGGCGCGATTTCGGCGCGTGCAGGCGCGGCACCGAATGCCCGATATGGCGGTAGGCCGTCACAAGCTCGATGCGCGCCCCGACCGCGTCGACCAGCCATTCGACCGTCTCGGCCGAGACCTCTGCCATGCGGCGCACGAGGGCTTCGTCCTCGGTTTCGCCGGCGGTGGCCATCAGGTCGCGGACATAGGTCTCGGCGTCGTCCTCGATCCCCGCCTCGCGCTGAAACCGCGATCCCGCCGCCGGCACCGAGCCGGTGCTAAGCGCCGAGTTGCCGCCGGGGCGTTCCTCCTTTTCGAGGATCGCCGTGCTCAGCCCGGCGTCGGCGGCGGCGATCGCCGCGCACAGCCCGCAGGCCCCCGCCCCGATCACGAGGAAATCCACATCGTTGCTCATCAATGCCTCCTTGATGCGCCGCCCGCGCCGCGCCGGCGCCTCAGGCGATGGCCTCGAGCGCCCTGATCGCGTCCGGGGTGGGCATGACATCGGCGTATTTCGACGCCATGTCGAACAGGTTGACCGCGTGAGAGGTCGCCGAACGGTCGTAGACCGCATCCTCGGGCACCGTCACATGAAAGTTGTAGGCAAAGGCATCGACCACAGATCCGCGCACGCAGCCGCTGGTGGTACAGCCCGTCACGACCAGCGAATCGACCCCGAGATCGATCAGATAGCTCGTGAGCGGCGTGCCGAAGAAGGCGCTGGGGTGTTTCTTGGGCACCAGGATGTCGGTGTCCTGCGGCGCCACCTCGGGCACGAATTCATAGCCCTTGGCCGCCACCCCCATCAGTGCCGGCACCTTTTCGGCCAGCCGCCCGACGTCGAAGCCCATCTTCGGCGCGACATAGGGGTAGAGGATCGGCCAGCCGCGGGCCCGGAACACCTTGACGATCTTCGCGATGTTGGCCACCGCGTCCCAGCCGACCTGGCCGCAGGAGGTGGGAAATTCCTTGACCGCCTCGAAAAACGGCCGGGGCTCGGTGCCGACGGTGCGGTACTGCACGTCGATGATCAACAGCGCCGGGCGCCTGCCCAGCCCGGTCGGCTTGCCGAAACCCGCCGCCTCGTAGGCGCGCAGCTCGTCTTCGCCG
>CAZNMK010000012.1:5219-6824 GCA_964574045.1 uncultured Roseovarius sp.
CCAGCCGGTCCGCCACCCGCTCGAGCGAACCCTCTTCCTTCAGCACGCCCAGCACCTCGCGCGAGGCATGCAGCGCCGCCTGCAACGCCGCATTGGCATAAAGCACCATGGCGAACCCGTGCTCGGCCAGCGCCTTGCGGCCCGGATCGGGGGTCTTGCCGCCAAAGACGATGTTGGCCACCTGCGGCACCGGCAGTTCGGCCCCGATCCGCACCAGTTCGCCGAAATCCTGCGGCGCCTCGACAAAGGTCATGTCCGCCCCGGCCTCGATATAGGCGTGCGCGCGCTCGATCGCGGCATCCAGACCCTCGACCGCGCGCGCGTCGGTGCGCGCGATGATCATCATGTCGCGGTCCTGCCGGGTATCCACCGCGGCGCGGACCTTTTGCACCATCTCCGATACCGGCACCACGGCCTTGCCCGAGAAATGCCCGCATTTCTTGGGAAACACCTGGTCCTCGATCTGGATCGCCGCGGCGCCGGCGCGCTCCAGCAGCCGGACGGTGCGGACCATGTTCACCGCGTTGCCGAAACCGGTGTCGGCATCGACGACGATCGGCAGGTCGACCGCATCGGCCATGTCGGAAACCGTCTTGGCCACCTCCGTCACCGTGGTCAGGCCGACATCGGGCGCACCCAGCGACATGTTGGCGATCCCCGCCCCGGTGGCATAGACCGCCTCGAAGCCCAGATCCTCGACTACGCGGGCGAACATGGCGTTGGCGGCGCCGGGCACGGTCAGCGCCGAGCGCCGCTCGGCAAGGTGCTTCAATCTTGTTGCATGATTCATGGGTTTCCCCGTACCGCCCCGGGCGTTGGCGCCCTCGCTCGGGACAGGCTATTCCGGCCGGTATTTTCTGTCAACAGTTGACGAATGCCGGTACTCTATCGACAATAGCGCCAGAAGCGTTACGGTAAACCGCGCCCGGTCATGCCGCGAGGCCATCGCAACCCTTGCGTGCCGTTGCGGCCGGGCGAGTCGCAGCTGAAAAAGCGGATCGTCGATGAAACAGATCGTTGCCACATCGCTCGCCTCCGAAGTGTTCGACCAGGTGGTCGATGCGATCACCTCGGGCGAATTCGAGCCGGGCCAGAAAATATCCGAATCCGAACTGGCCCGCCGCCTGGGGATCAGCCGCGGCCCGGTCCGCGAGGCCCTGCATCGCCTCGAGGGGCGGCTGGTGTCGCGCATTCCGCGCATCGGGGTGCGTGTGATTCAGTTCGGCGCGGAGGAACTGAACAACCTGTTCTACCTGCGCGAAGCGATGGAGGGGATGGCGGCACGGCTGGCCGCCGGCAACGCCTCGGACGACCTCATCACCCGGCTCGAAACGCTGCTGCGCCGCCATTCCTCGGAAATCGACAGTACCGGGAAAAAGGTCTACCGGCAAAAGACCTCGGACGAGGATTTCCATTTCGCCATCGCCAGGGCGTCGAGATGCGAAAAGATCGAGCGCCTTCTGCTCAGCGAGGTCTACTATCAGCTGCGCATCCTGCGCCTGCGCTCGTCCCAGCGGCCGGGCCGCGCCGACCGGGCGCTGGCCGAACATTTCGACATCGTCGACCAGCTCAAGCGGCGCAATCCCGACGGCGCCGAAGAGGCCA
>CAZNMK010000012.1:6834-17726 GCA_964574045.1 uncultured Roseovarius sp.
CCATGCGCCAGCATATCCGGGCGGCGCGGGAAAGCAGCCTCGCCATGCTCGAAACCCCCTCCGACAGCGCGGCCCGCATCACGCCCGAGGACGCCCCTCGGACATGACGATCGCGCGCAGCCGCGCGGCCGCCGCGGTCGGGGCGGCGCCGCGCCGCTCGACGATCCCGATCCGGCGCGACACCGCGGGGTCCGCCAGATCGCGCAGGGCGAACCCGTCCTTGCCCGAGGGCGGCACCGCCGAGAGCGGCAGAACCGCGACGCCGAGGCCGGCGCGCACCAGTTCCAGCGCGGTCGTGGTGCGCGGCACTTCGTAGCGCCAGTAAAGGCCGCGGCCCTCGCGCGCCAGCGCCTGGTCGATCAGCGCCCGGTTGCCGCTGCCCCGTATGGGCAGGATCAGCCGCTCGTCGCTCAGCGCCTGCCATCGCACCGGCCCCCCGCCCGCGGCCAACGGGTGGGTATCGAGCATCGTCAGGACCATGCGATCCTCGAACACCGGCACAAAGGCCAGCGCGTCATCGGCCGCGGGCCAGGAGGCGACGCCGAAATCCGCGCGGCCCTCGGCCACCGCCTCGGCGACCTCGTTGGCCAGCAGGTCGAGGATGCGCACGCGCGCGCCCGCCTCTTCGGCGGCGAAAGCGCCCACCGCCGGGATCACCACCCGCGGAATCGCGCTGGGCACGGCCGCGACGGTGACGATCGCCCTGTTCTGATAGGCATGGCGGGCGGTGTCGTCGCGCAGTTCGCGCTGCGTCTCGCGGGCGTCGTCGAGCATCGCCCGCGCGCGCATCCGCAGGCGCTTGGCCGCCAGCGTCATCCTGACCGAGCGCGTCGTGCGCTCGAACAGGGCCGCGCCCAGCGCCTCTTCGAGCTTGCGGATCCGCCGCGACAGCGCCGACTGGGACAGGCCCAGATGATCGGCCGCCGCGACGAACGACCCGGTTTCGGCCACGACCAGAAAGGCCTCGAGATCAGCGAAGTCGAAATTTATGCGCATATCGGCATAATCGCGGACATATTTGCATTTCACAAGCGTCCGGGCGCCGATTAAAGGCGATGAAAAGGAGAGGCCGATGGATCGCCGGGACGACCCCCACGATATAGCCATCATCGGCGGCGGCAACGCCGCGCTCTGTGCCGCCATTACCGCGGCCGAGGCGGGCGCCAGGGTGCTGATCCTCGAAGCCGCGCCCAGCCCCTATCGCGGCGGCAATTCGCGGCACACCCGCAATTTCCGCTGCAAGCATGACGGCCCGCTGTCGGTCCTGCCGGACAGCTACGGCGAAGAGGAATATCTCTCCGACCTGCTGACGGTGACCGGCGGCAAGACCGACGAGGCGCTGGCGCGCCTGGTCATCCGGCGCTCCGAGGGCTGCCTTCCCTGGATGCAGGCGCATGGCGTGCATTTCCAGCCGCCGTTGTCGGGTACGCTGTCGCTGGCACGGACCAACGCCTTTTTCATGGGCGGCGGCAAGGCGCTGGTGAACGCCCTTTACCGCACCGCCCAGGCGCTGGGCGTGGATGTGCTTTACGAGGCGCCGGTCGAGCACGTCGCGCTGGACGGCAACCGCGTGACGCGCATCGACTACCGCCACCGGGGCCGCGCGCGCAGCATCGCGCCGCGCGCCGTGATCGTCGCGTCGGGCGGCTTTCAGGCCGATATCGACTGGCTGGCGCGGGCCTGGGGGCCGGCGGCGCGCAATTTCCTCATCCGCGGCACGCCCTACAACCGCGGCGCGGTCCTGGCCGATCTGCTGGAACAGGGCGTGGTCTCGGTCGGCGATCCGACGCAATGCCACGCCGTCGCCATCGACGGGCGCGCGCCGAAATACGACGGCGGCATCGTCACCCGGCTCGACTGCGTGCCCTTCGCCGTCGTCGTCAACAAGCACGGCCGGCGCTTCTACGACGAGGGCGAGGATGTCTGGCCCAAGCGCTACGCCATCTGGGGCCGGCTGGTCGCGGCCGAGCCCGAGCAGGTGGCCTATGCCGTCATCGATGCGAAATCGCTGCCGCTCTTCATGCCGTCGGTGTTTCCGCCGGTCGAGGCCCGCACGCTGGCGGAACTGGCCGAGAAGCTGGGCCTGCCGGCGGCCGCGTTCGTGGCCGAGATCGAGCGCTTCAACGCCGCCTGCGGCGATACCTCCGGCTTTCATCCCACCGAACTCGACGGCGTGGCGACGCGCGGCATCGACCCGCCCAAGACCAACTGGGCGCGCCCGATCGACCGGCCGCCCTATTACGGCTACAGCCTGCGCACCGGCGTGACCTTTACCTATCTCGGCCTCAAGGTCGACGCGCGCGCGCAGTGCCGCACCGATGCCGGCCCCGTCGAAAACCTCTGGGCCGCCGGCGAGACCATGGCCGGTTCGATCCTGGGCCAGGGCTATCTGGCGGGCTACGGCATGGCCATCGGCACGGTTTTCGGCCGCATCGCCGGCGAGGAGGCGGCGCGCCATGTACGATAACCCCGCCGAAGAGGCCCGCCGCCAGGCCCAGATCTGCAACGCCTGCCGCTATTGCGAGGGCTATTGCGACGTCTTTCCGGCGATGCACGCGCAGCGGGCGTTCACGGATGCGGACCTCGCGCAGCTCGCCAATCTCTGCCATAACTGCCAGAACTGCTATTACGCCTGCCAGTACACCGAACCGCACGAATTCGCGTTGAACATACCCGGTGTGCTGGCCGAACTGCGCCAGCAAAGCTGGGAGGAAACCGCCTTTCCGGCGGCGATGGGGCGTCTCTTTCACCGCTCGGGCACGGCCATCGCGCTGGCGCTGGTGCTGGGTTTCGGGCTGCTCTTCCGGGCGATCCGGCAACTGCCCGGGGACGGCGACGGGTTTTACGCCGCGATGTCGCATGGGGCGATGGTGGCGATCTTTCTTCCAGCCTTCCTGCTGCCGCTCTGCGCGCTGGGGATCGGTCTGCGGCGATACTGGCGGCGGATCGGCGGCCGGCGCATCCGCCTGGCGGACATGATCCACGCCTTCGGGTCGGCGGCGGCGATGCGCAACCTTGCCGGCGGCCACGGCGAGGGCTGCAATTTCGAGGACGAGGACCGCTTTTCGCAGTCGCGGCGCCACCTGCACCAGGCGGTGATGTACGGCTTTCTGCTCTGTTTCGCCGCCACCTGCGCCGGAACCGTGCTGCATTACGGCTTTGGCAGGCCGGCGCCCTACCCGCTCTGGTCGCTGCCCAAGCTCTTGGGCATCCCCGGCGGCATCCTGCTCTGCGCGGGCACGCTGGGGCTGATGTGGCTCAAGACCCGGGGGCGGCCCGACCTGCAGGCGCCGGCGGTGCGGGGCGGCGAGTTCGGCTTTGTCCTGCTGCTCTTTCTCACCGGCGCCTCGGGGCTGCTTCTCTACGGTCTCGGCGGCACCCGCGCGCTCGAGCCGCTCCTGGCGCTGCATCTGGGCTCGGTGCTGGCGTTCTTCGTGCTGACTCCCTATTCCAAGATGGCGCACGGCTTCTACCGGCTCGCGGCGCTGATCCGCGACGCCCAGCGGGCAGAAGGACAGCCCTGGAACTGACGGGGTCGCTGTCCAGTCGGACCGATGGCGGCGGTTCTGCCCTGCGCGCGGCATCGCGCGGCAGGCAGCCCCGGACGATGCCTGTCCAGCCCCGGACGGTTGCCGCTCCCGCCCGGTTCAGGCGGTGGCGCCGCACTGTTGGACCCCATATAAGCCGGCATTATACGTGACGGGCGAAAAGTATTTGATTCTGATTGCCCGGTTTTTCCATTCTTGCCCCGAACGCACAGCAGGAGTTGATCCGCATGAGCCGCAAGATCAAGGTTGGAGGTGCCCAGCTCGGGGCGATCCAGAGGGCCGACAGCAAGGCATCCGTCGTCGCGAGGATGCTGGCCCTGCTCGAGGAGGCGCATGCCGCCGGCTGCGGCTTCGTCGTCTTTCCCGAACTGGCGCTCACGACGTTCTTCCCGCGCTACTACATCGAGGACCCGGCCGAATTCGAAAGCTTCTTCGAGCGCGAGATGCCCGATGACGTGACCCGCCCGCTGTTCGACAAGGCGGCGGAATACGGCATCGGGTTCTACCTCGGATATGCCGAACTCGACACCTCCGGCGGCACGACCCGGTACTTCAACAGCTCGATCCTGGTCGACGAAACCGGCCGAATCGTCGGCAAGTACCGCAAGATCCACCTGCCCGGCCATGCCGAATACGACCCCGAGCGCACCTTCCAGCACCTCGAGAAGTATTATTTCCAGCCCGGAGACCTCGGCTTTCCGGTCTGGCGAACGATGGGCGGGATCTTCGGCATGTGCCTGTGCAACGACCGCCGCTGGCCCGAGACCTATCGCGTCATGGGCCTGCAGGGGGTCGAATTCGTGGCGCTGGGCTACAACACCCCCTCGACCAACTCGCAGCGCCCCGAGGAAGGCCCCGAGGAGCGGCTCTTTCACAGCGACCTGTCGGTACAGGCTGGGGCCTATCAGAACGCGACCTTCGTCGCCTCCATCGCCAAGGCCGGGGTCGAGGACGGTCATCCGCTCATAGGCGGCTCGATCATCGTTCACCCCAACGGACGGGTCATTGCGCGGGCGCAGACCGAAGAGGACGAGCTGATTACCGCAGTGTGCGATCTCGACGACACCCGCTTCTACAAGGAAACGATCTTCGACTTCAAACGCCACCGCCGGCCCGAACATTACGGCCGCATCGTCGAACAGGTCGGCGTGATCGAGCCGGACTGAGTTTTCGCGCCCGAAGGGCCGCGGCTCGGCCGGCGCAACCCGCGGCTCGCTGCGCCGCTTGCGGAAAACGGCACTTGCGCGCGAAACGGCCGGGCGCCGTTTCACGCACGCGGCCCGGCCCTACGGCGTGTTGCAACGGATCGGATTCACGCCTGCGCCGGCCTCCGGGCCGGGGCCCCCGCGCCGGTGGAACGAGGTCCCGGGTCGAGCCCGGGACGGGTGGTTCCGATCGGACGCGACATGCCCTATTCGGCCGGGATTGCCTCGTCCTCGATGCCCAGCGGATGCGAGAGCTTGTCCAGCATCTCGCGCGGGCAGACCTGCAGGAAATTGCTCTTCTCCAGGTCCCAGTATTGCAGGATGTCCTGCGCCCGGCGGCTGCCGGTTTCGGCGGCGTGACGTTCGATCAGCCCTTCGAGTTCCTGCAGCCAGTGCGGCTCGCGCACCGGGCAGAGCACCACCGATTCGGGGTTGATCAGCGCCCGCGCCGCGCCTTCGGGATCATAGAGATAGGCCATGCCCCCGGTCATGCCGGCGGCGAAATTGGCGCCGACGCTCCCGAGGATCACCGCGACGCCCCCGGTCATGTACTCGCAGCCGTTCGACCCGCAGCCCTCGATCACCACCCTTGCCCCGGAATTGCGCACCGCAAAGCGTTCCCCCGCGCGGCCGGCGGCGAACAGGTACCCGTCGGTCGCGCCATAGAGCACGGTGTTGCCGATGATCGTGTTCTCGGCCGCCTCGAGCGGGCTCGTCTGCGGCGGGCGCACCACGATCGTGCCGCCCGACAGCCCCTTGCCGACATAGTCGTTGGCATCGCCCGCGACCTCGATCTTGAGCCCCGGCGCGGCGAAGGCGCCCAGCGACTGCCCGGCGCTGCCGGTCAGCTTGACCGTGAGGTGGTTGGGCTGCAGCGCGTTGCGCATGCCGAACTTGCGTACGATATGGCTCGACACGCGGGTGCCGATGGTGCGGTCGGTGTTCTGCACGGCGTAGTGCAGCTGCATCTTTTCGCCGTCCTCCAGGAACCGCTGTGCATCGCGCACGATCTCGGCGTCCAGCGTGTCGGGCACCTCGTTGCGGGGCCTGGAACGGTCATAGCGGATCTGCTGGGCCCCGCTGACGGTGATCAGCAGCGGGTTGAGGTCGAGATCGTCGAGATGCGCCGAACCGCGGCTGACCTGGGTCAAGAGGTCGGCCCGCCCGATCACCTCATCGAGCGACCTCGCCCCGATCGAGGCCAGTATTTCGCGCACCTCCTGGGCGTAGAAGGTGATGAGATTGACCACCTTGTCGGCGGTGCCGGTGAACCTGGCGCGCAGATCCTCGTCCTGGGTGCAGACGCCCACCGGACAGGTGTTCGACTGGCACTGGCGCACCATGATGCAGCCCATGGAGATCAGCGCGGCGGTGCCGATGCCGTATTCCTCGGCCCCCATCATCGCCGCCATCACGACGTCGCCCCCGGTGCGCAGGCCGCCATCGGTCCTCAGCGTCACGCGTTCGCGCAGCTTGTTCATCGCCAGCACCTGGTGGGCCTCGGTCAGACCCATTTCCCACGGCAGGCCGGCATACTTGATCGAGGTGGCGGGCGATGCCCCGGTGCCGCCGTTGTGCCCCGAGATCAGGATCACGTCCGCCCTGGCCTTGGCCACCCCGGCGGCGATGGTGCCGACACCCGACTGCGCCACCAGCTTGACGCAGACCTTGACCGTGGGGTTGATCTGCTTGAGGTCGTAGATGAGCTGCGCCAGATCCTCGATCGAATAGATGTCGTGGTGCGGCGGCGGCGAAATCAGCGTCACCCCCGGCGTCGAATGGCGCAGGCGCGCGATCAGGCCCGTGACCTTCATCCCCGGCAGCTGGCCGCCCTCGCCGGGCTTGGCGCCCTGGGCGATCTTGATCTCCAGCTCCTCGCACTGGTTGAGGTATTCCGCCGTCACCCCGAAACGGCCCGACGCCACCTGCTTGATCTTGGCCGAGGGGTTGTCGCCGTTCGGTTCGGGAAAGAAATGCGCCGGGTCCTCGCCGCCCTCGCCCGAATCGGAACGCGCGCCGATCCGGTTCATCGCCACGTTGAGCGTCTTGTGCGCCTCGGGGCTGAGCGCGCCGAGGCTCATGCCGGGCGTGACGAAGCGCTTGCGGATCGCGGTGACGCTCTCGACCTCTTCCAGAGGCACCGCCGCGCCGAGCGGCTTGATCGCCAGAAGGTCGCGCAGATGAATGGGCGGGTTTGCCTGCATGGCCTTGGAATAGCGCTGCCACAGCTCATAGCTGGCCCTCTCGCAGGCGGTCTGCAGCATGTGCATGCCCTGCGCGCCCCAGGCGTGGGTTTCGCCCGATTTGCGCGCCTTGTAGAACCCGCCGATGGGCAGGATGTCCCGGCCGCCGCGGAACGCGCGGGCGTGGACCTCCTCGAGCTTGGCCTGGATGCCGCTGACGCCGATGCCGGAAATCCGGCTGGTCAGACCGGGGAAGTATTCGGCGCACATCGCCCGCGACAGGCCCACCGCCTCGAAGTTGAGGCCGCCGCGATAGGACGAAATGACCGAGATCCCCATCTTGGACATGATCTTGAGCAGGCCCTGGTCGATCGCCTCGCGGTAGCGCGCGACGTTCTCGGTCAGGCTGCCGGGCAGCAGGCCGCGCTCGATCCGGTCACTGATGCTGTCCTCGGCCAGGTAGGGGTTGACCACGGTCGCGCCGGCGCCGATCAGCACCGCGAAATAATGCGGATCGGTGCATTCGGCCGACCGCACGTTGAGACTGCAGAACGTCCGCAGACCCTTGCGCGTGAGGTGCGAGTGCACCGCCGAGGTGGCGAGGATCATCGCCATCCCGACGCGGTCCTGCCCGAGGCCGGTATCGCTCAGCACGATGTGGCCCGAGCCCGAGCGCACCGCGTCCTCGGCCTCGGCGCGGATGCGCGCGAGCCCTCTGCGCAGCGCGCCCTCGCCGCGCTCGAACGTGCAGTCGATCACCGTCACCTCGCCTTCGAGTTCGGCCATCAGCACGTCCCATTCGGCGTTGCCGACGAAGGGGCTCTCGAGCACCACGATCTCGGTCTGGGCGCTCGATTCGTCGAGCACGTTCTTGAGGTTGCCGAACCGCGTCTTGAGGCTCATCACCCGGAATTCGCGCAAGGAATCGATCGGCGGGTTGGTGACCTGGCTGAAATTCTGCCTAAAGAAGTGGCTGAGCGGGCGATAGTGTTTCGACAGCACCGCGCTCGGGGTGTCGTCGCCCATCGAGGCGATGGATTCCTTGCCGTCCTCGGCCATCGGCGCCAGGATCTGCTCGATCTCCTCGACGCTGTAGCCGGCGGCGATCTGGCGGCGGCGCAACTCGGCGCCCGAATGGAGCGCGTGCTCGGGCGCACCGGTGAGCTTTTCGTCGAGATCCTTGATCTTGCCCACCCAGTCGCCGAAGGGCTGCGCGCCGGCCAGCCGGTCCTTGATCTCGGCGTCGCGGTAAAGCCGCCCCTCGGCCATGTCGACGGCAAGCATCTGGCCGGGGCCGAGCGCGCCCTTCTCGCGCACCGTGCTTTCGTCGACGGGCACCATGCCGGCCTCGGACCCGGCGATCACCAGCCCGTCGCCGGTGACGACATAGCGCATCGGGCGCAGCCCGTTGCGGTCCATCCCCGCGCAGACCCAGCGGCCGTCGGTCATGGCCAGCGCGGCGGGGCCGTCCCAGGGCTCCATCACCGAGTTGCAGTAGGAATACATGTCGCGCCACGCCAGCGGCATTTCCGCCGCCTGCTTGGACCAGCTTTCGGGCACCAGCATGGTCTTGGCCATCGGCGCGATCCGGCCGGCGCGCACCAGCACCTCGAACACGGCATCGAGTGCGGCGCTGTCGGACGACCCGCCGGCGATGATCGGCTTGATGTCTTCGGCATGGTCGCCGAAGGACGCGCTGGCCATGCGGATCTCGTGGCTCTTCATCCAGTTGATGTTGCCCTTGAGCGTGTTGATCTCGCCGTTATGGGCCAGCATCCGGAACGGTTGCGCCAGCCACCATTGCGGAAAGGTGTTGGTGGACTAGCGCTGGTGATAGATGGCGAAGGCCGACTTGAAGCGTTCGTCCTTGAGGTCGGGGTAGAATTCCGCCACCTGCTCGGCCAGCATCATGCCCTTGTAGATGATGCTGCGGCACGACAGGCTGGCGATGTAAAGGCCGCTCACCCCCGCTGCCTGTGCCGCCTTTTCGATGCGGCGGCGGATGACGTAGAGCTCGCGCTCGAATTCTTCCTCGGCGATGCCGCGGGTGTTGGAGATCAGGATCTGTTCGATCTCCGGCCGCGTGGCGTTGGCCTTTTCACCCAGCACCGAGATGTCGACCGGAACGTGCCGCCAGCCATAGATGTAGTGGCCCATGCGCAGGACCTCGGTCTCGACGATGGTGCGGCAGGTTTCCTGGGCGCCGAAATCGGTGCGCGGCAGGAACACCTGCCCCACCGCCATGAGCCGGTCCTCGCGCGGTTCGTGCCCGGTGCGGCGGACCTGGTCATAGAAGAACGGCACCGGGATCTGGATGTGGATGCCGGCGCCGTCGCCGGTCTTGCCGTCGGCATCGACGGCGCCGCGGTGCCAGATCGCCTTGAGCGCGGTGATGCCGGCCTCGACCACCCGGCGCGACGGTTCGCCGTCGATCGAAACCACCAGCCCCACCCCGCAGGAGGAATGCTCGTCCTCTTCGCGGTACATGCCGTTCTCGGCCAGCCACTTGCGGCGGCGGGTTTCCTCCTGGGCCCATTCGGCATCGAATGTCATTGCCGGTCTCCTTTGACAAAGGCGTTGGCGGCTTCGTATCGTTCGGCGGTCGTACGGGTATGCGCGCCCTCGAGCCGTATCGCCGCCATCGCGCGGTCGGCGTAGATTTCCGAACCGAGCGGCCAGCCCAGCGCGGCGTCGAACAACCCCGGCATCAGCTCGTAGGGGGCGTCTGCGCGGTCGGTGTCGCACATCCACAGATGGCTGCCGCAGCGGGGGCAGAAGGCGCGTTCGGCAAAGGATGACGAGGCGTAGCGCGCGACCTCGCCCGCGACCGTGACCGCCTCGGGCGGGGCCGAGAAACAGACGAAGAGCGCACCCGACCAGCGCTGGCACATGCGGCAATGGCAGGCGCCCAGCCTCCGCTCGCAGGCCGACACGCGCACCGACACCCTTTTGCACAGGCAATGTCCCGTCACTGGTTCCGTCATCGCGTCTTGCCCTTCCTTCATCGGGTGGGTCAGGGCGTCTGCCCTATAAATTGCCGTCGGTCCCGCGGGGCGGCCGCCTATTCGGCCGCCATCTTTTGCCGCGCATCGAGATCGTCGAGGATCGCCGCCGCGGTGTCGCGGCCGTCGCGGATCGCCCAGACCACCAGCGAGGCGCCGCGCACGATGTCGCCCACGGCATAGACGCCGTCCATCGCCGTACGCCCGGTGGTGTATTCGGCCCGGATCGTGCCCCAGCGGGTGACCGCCAGATCGTCCTGGCCCCAAAGCGTGGGCAGGTCTTCGGGCTCGAAGCCCAGCGCCTTGATCACCAGCTCGGCGGGTTCGTCGCGCTCGGAGCCCTCGATGGGCTCGGGGCTGCGGCGGCCGGTGGCGTCTGGCGGGCCGAGGCGCATCTGCTGTACCCGGACCGAGCGCACCGGATCGCCGGCAAAACCCCTGGGCGCGCTCAGCCAGTCGAAGATCACGCCCTCCTCCTCGGCGTTGGCGACCTCGCGCTGGCTGCCCGGCATGTTGTCGCGGTCGCGCCGGTAGAGGCACTTGACCGACACCGCGCCCTGGCGGACGGCGGTGCGCACGCAGTCCATCGCCGTGTCGCCGCCGCCGATCACGACCACGCGCTTGCCCCCGGCGTTCAGCTCGCCGCTGTCGTATTCGGGCACCTCGTCGCCGAAACATTTGCGGCTGGATGCGACCAGGTAATCTATCGCCCGCACGATGCCGGCGGCACCGGCGCCGGGGGCCTGCAGTTCGCGGCTCTTGTAGACGCCGGTGGCGATCAGCACCGCGTCGTGCCGCGCGCGCAGCTCGTCAAAGCCGATGTCGCGGCCGACCTCGCAGTTCAGCACGAATTCGACGCCGCCCTCCTGCAGCTGGCGGTTGCGGCGCAGCACCACCTCCTTTTCCAGCTTGAAGCCGGGAATGCCGTAGATCATCAGCCCGCCGGCGCGGTCG
>CAZNMK010000013.1:0-8635 GCA_964574045.1 uncultured Roseovarius sp.
TCGCACATCTCGAACGGGGTCGAGTGCCAGTGCCGCATCAGGTAGCGGATGAGCCCCTCGTCGCCCGACACCGATTTGGTGCCCTTGCCGTAACTCACCCGCGCCGCCTGACAGATGGCGGCGTCATCGCCCATGTAGTCGATCACCCGCACGAACCCGTGATCCAGCACCGGGTAGGCGGTGTAGAGATGCGCCTCCATCCCCTCGGCCACAGTGCGCAGGGTCTGGCGGGGGGCGGCGCGCGCGGCGTCGATCTCGGCCCGCTGCTCAGGCGTTAGGGGCATTTGGGGCGTCCTTTCCACAAGAGTGAGTCGGCGCCCACTATATCTTGCGGCGGCGATCTTACAAACATCGACACTCTGTATAGGCGGGGTTGCAACACCGGCAACTTTCCCGTGCATCGCCGCCAGTCAGACATTGACTTCGCCCGGTAATGCCCTGAATTTCATTCAAAACACGAAAAAGAACACCTATCGAGGGCAGTAACATCATGGCACAGAAAGTGGCAAGCCTGCTGGTTTGCGCCGTCCTTGCGGCGTGTGCGACCGGCTCCAACCCGTTCAACACCGATGACGACGGCGGCACCGGCGGCGGCGCAGGCGGTGGTGCAGGCGGCGGCGGCACCGGCGTCACCGTGCCCGCCGACATCGCCGGGGCGGTCACCCGTGTCGCCTATGACGCGGACGCCGGCACGCTGCTGGTCGAGGGGGTGAACCTCGACGAGGTGCCCTACAGCGCCACCTACCGGCGCGCCCCGGCGCTCGACCAGGACGGCTATGTCGCCTTTACGGTGCAGGAAGACCCGCTCGACCGGCACTTCACCGCCTATGCCGGCCAGAGTACCAGCGGCGCGGTGCGCGCGGCGGCGGTTTCCAGCCCCGGCCCGCGCAACCGATCGTTCATGGGCGCGTTTTTCGAGCGCGTCGGCCTCTACTCGCCGCCCGCCGTGACCTCGGACACCGGCATGGTCACCTATGCCGGCCGCTATGTCGGCGTCACCAATGTCGGCGACCCCAACGGCAGCGACCTGTTGCCGCCGGGCACCACCGACCCCGAGCTGATCGTGCCGCAGGCGCTGATCATCCATGGCGACACCTTCATCAACGCCGATTTCGCCGACAACTCGGTCGAGGGCAACATCTTCAACCGCGAGCTTCTCGACACCGATCTCAACCCGCTGGCGGACCTGCCCTCGATCGTGCTGGTGGTGACCGACATCACCGCCGACGGCACATTCGCCGGGACGGTGGAATACGACCTCAGCGATCCGCTGTCGGGCGCCGAGACGCAGACCCCGATCGGTTCCTATGCCGGCATCTTCGGCGGCGCCGGCGCCGACAGCGTCGCCGGCGGCATACAGCTGAGCCAGTTCGACGGCGTCGACGACAATCTCGGCCTGGAGGCAGAGCTGGAAAGCGGCATCTTCGTGCTCGACCAGTGCGGGCTGCCGGGCAGCGCACCGATCTGCGCCGGCGTCAATCCCGATGCCGGCACGCCTTGACCGGCGGCGCCTCGCGGCGGCGCTGCCGGCGGTTCTGGCCTGTCTGACCGCGCTTGCGGGCGCATGCGGACCGGCCGCCGCCGGGCCGCCGGCGCCACAGGAACCGGCGGTGCGCCTGTCGCTGCCCCAGGCCCAGGCGCTGGCGCAGCAGGCATTGGCCCGCGGCCAGCCAAAGACCGCGCTCACGCTGTCCGACGGGCTGATCGGGGCCGATCCCGAGAACGGGCACGCCCATTTCCTGCGCGCGCACGCGCTGGGCCAGATGGCGCAGTACCGCACCGGGCAGCGGGCCGCGGCAAGGGCCTATCGCACCGCCCGGACCGACGTGCAGCGGTTCGAGGCGGCGAAACTGGCGGCCGAGCTGGCCTTTGCCGACAAGCGGCTGACCTCGTCGCAGCTGTGGCTGCGGCGCGCGGTGCACTACGCGCCCAGCGACGAGGTCCGCCGCGACTATGTCACCGCCTTTCGCAACGTGCGCCACCGCAACCCGCTCAGCTTCAACCTGCGGTTCTCGGTCACGCCCTCGGACAACGTCAACAACGGCGCCAACAGCCCGTGGAACCTGATCGAGGGCTCGCCGCTCGTCGGCGCGCTCAGCCCCAGCGCGCAGGCCATTCCGGGCGTCGTCGCCAAGACCGACATCACCGGCGCCTACCGCATCGGCCAGGCCGAGGGGCAAGAGACCCGGCTGACCGGGCGGGTGCTGTCGAACGAGGTCCGGCTGAACAACCCGGTGCCGGGGATCAGCGGCAGCGACATCTCGTCCCTGCGCGCACAGCTGGGGGTGACGCATATGTGGGCGCCGGGCAAGGACGGCTACTGGCGCTTCGAGCTGAATGGCGGACGGACATGGTACGGGCGTTCGCCGTTCTACGATTTCGCCGGGGCCGGCGTCAGCCGGGTGCAGAAGCTGGGCGACCGGCTGAGCCTGAGCGTCGGCGCCCAGTTCGAGGAACAGAAGGGCCAGAGCGCCGCCGGCGGCAGCGATGCGAGCGTCTGGTCGGCCTTTGCCGGGCTGGCCTGGGGGCTTGCCGGGGGCGGCAGCCTGCGCGCCGACCTGCTCTATCGCGACATCGACAGCGCCGGCGTCAACCGCACCTCGCGGCAATGGTCGGCGCAGGCGAGCTATGCGATGGGCCGTCCGGTCGGGCCGGCCGAGATCAGCTTTACCCTCGGGCGCAGCACGCTGGACTACGATGAATACTGGGTCATCACCCCGGTGCCCGGCGGGCGGGTGGACAGATCGTGGTTCGGCGGCGCCACCGCCAGCTTTACCGGGTGGAGCTATATGGGTTTCGTCCCCGAACTGTCGCTGACGGCCGAACGCAGCCGCTCCAACATCAGCCGCTTCGACGTCGATCAGACCGCCGTATCGCTGGGCATCCGCTCGGAATTCTGATCCGCGCGGGCCGGTTGCGGCCTCGACAACCCGCACGCCGCCTCTATCCTCTGCACGGAAACGTCGAAAGGAGACAGGCAATGCGCGTGCGCTATCTGCACACCATGGTCCGGGTCAGGGACCTGGACGAAACGATGCGGTTCTTCGGGCTTCTGGGGCTGCGGGAAACCCGGCGCATGGACAGCGACGCCGGCCGCTTCACGCTGGTCTTCATGGCGCCCGAGGGGCAGGAGGAATGCCCCGTCGAACTGACCTGGAACTGGGACGGCGACGACGGCCTGCCATCCGACAGCCGCCATTTCGGCCATCTCGCCTATTCGGTGGAAAACATCTACGACATGTGCCGGCATCTGATGGACAACGGCGTGACCGTCAACCGTCCCCCGCGCGACGGGCGCATGGCCTTCGTGCGCAGCCCCGACAACATCTCGGTCGAACTCTTGCAGGAGGGAGAGGCGCTGGCGCCGCAGGAACCCTGGAAAAGCATGGAAAATACCGGCCATTGGTAAGGCGGGCCGCCTGCCTGGCCGCGCTGGCGCTGGGGCTGGCGGGCGCCGCGGCGGCACAGCCCGCCGGGCGTTGCCGGCTGGCGCTGGTGCTGGCGCTCGACGTGTCGTCCTCGGTCGATGCGGCGGAATACGACCTGCAGCGCACGGGGCTGGCCGCGGCGCTGCTGGACCCGGATGTGCGCCGGGCGATGCTGACCGGGGCCGGCGGCCATGTCGCGCTTGCGGCATTCGAATGGAGCGGCTTTCACCAGCACAAGCTGCAGCTCGGCTGGACCGCGCTGCGCACGCTCCGGGACATCGACCGCGCCGCCGCCCTGCTGCGCGGCATGGAGCGCAGCCACAGCGACTTTCCCACCTCGATCGGCCCGGCGCTGGGTTTCGCCGCCGGGCTGCTGGCGCGCGGTCCGCGCTGCGAGAGGCAGGCGATCGACATCTCGGGCGACGGCATCAACAATTACCGCTACGGCCCGCGAGAGGCGTATCGCCACTTCGCCCTCGGCGGGGTGACGGTGAACGGGCTGGTGATCTTCGACGGCGATCCGGCCGTGCCGGCCTATTACGCGGCCGAGGTGCTGCACGGGCCGGGCGCGTTCCTGGTGGTGGCCGCGGGGTATGCGGGGTTCCGCGAGGCGATGACGCGCAAGCTGTTTCGCGAGGTCAACGATATCGTCCTCGGCGCCGCGTCCCTTGCCCCCGCCGGTCAGTAGATATACCTGATCTGATCGCTCCAGTAACGTTCGACCCGGCGCAGCGAGGTGTTGATCCGGTCCAGCCCGTCGACCCCGAGCACGCCCCTGTCCTGCAGGCCGCGGGCATGGCCGGCGAACAGGCGGGCCACGATCTCGCGGATGCCGCGGCCCTTTTCGGTCAGCCGTACCCGCACCGAACGGCGGTCGATCTCGCAGCGCTGGTGGTGCATGTAGCCCATCTCGACCAGCTTTTTCAGGTTGTAGCTGACGTTGCTGCCCTGGTAGTAGCCGCGCGTCTTGAGCTCGCCCGCCGTGACCTCGTTTTCGCCGACATTGAACATCAGCAGCGCCTGCACGGCGTTGACCTCGAGCACGCCGAGACGTTCGAATTCGTCCTTGATGACGTCGAGCAGCAGCCGGTGCAGACGTTCCACCAGCGCCAGCGCGTCCAGATAGCCCGACATGAAGCTCTGTTGTTCGGCCACCGGTGCGGGCGCGTGAGGGGTGTGCAGGCTCATTCTCGGCTCCGTGAAGTTCCGCTTCGACGCCCGTGATAGCCCGCAAATGCCCAAGAATGGGTAAACGCCCGTGCAAGGCCGTGAATGTCAGCCCGCCGGGGTGGAAAGACGCGCGATGCGCGCGACAAGGGCCGCGAAACGCTCCGGCGCGGCGGCCTGCCCGGTGACCCACTGGTAAAGGTCGTGATCGTTTTCCGACAGCAGCGCATCGTACAGCCGCAACTCGTCGTCGCGCAGCCCCGGCAGCGCCGCCTCGGCGAAGCGGCCCAGGATCAGGTCCATCTCGCGGATGCCCCGCCGCATCGAGCGCATCCTGAGACGTTTCAGCCGGTCGCCCGCGCTTTCGCCTGAGGCGCGCGATTCAGGCAATAGCCTCTTCCTTGAGTTGCTGGCGCAGCGCCTTTTCCAGCCGGCCCAGCCGGTCGGTCGAGCGCGACAGCTGCGCCCGGATGTCGCGGATCTCGGTCAGCAGTTCGGCCACGTCGCGCGACAGCTCGCCGCTGTCCTCGGGCGCCGCGGGGCCGGTGCCCTCGCCGCTGAGCAACCACAGGAGCGAGACATTGAGCAGCCCCGCCATCATCGACAGCTTGTTGGCGCGCGGCTCGCTCAGGTCGTTTTCCCAGGCGCTGAGCGTCTTGAGCTTCACCCCCAGCCGCTTGGCCAGGTCCGCCTGGCTCATCCCCGCGTGTTCGCGCGCTCCGGCGACCCGGTCGCCAAAGGTGGTCGCATCGGGATCGTACCAGCCATCGGTGGTCTCGGCATTCATCGGACATCCTTTCTGTGTCGATTCTGTATCGATGCGGCGCGGACGGTCTTTACAACCTCCGGCCGCTCGGGTTTGACATGCGGCACTGGTGCTCGGGCCGGGACTATAGGCGGTCGGGGCCCGCATTCCAACCGGAGCGCGACATGATTCCCCTTTCCGCGACACTTTCCCGCGTCCGGCCCTCGCCGACGATGGCCGTCACCGCGCTGGCGGCCGAATTGCGCGCCGCCGGCCGCGACGTCATCGGCCTCGGTGCCGGCGAGCCCGATTTCCCGACCCCCGAGAACATCCGCGCCGCCGGCATCCGCGCCATCGAGGAGGGCCGTACCCGCTATACCGCCGCCGACGGGCTGACCGAACTGAAAGAGGCGGTCTGCGCCAAGTTCCGGCGCGAAAACGGGCTCGACTACACGCCCGCGCAGGTAGGCATCGGTTCCGGCGGCAAGCAGGTGCTCTACAACGCGCTGATGGCGACGCTAAACCCCGGCGACGAGGTGGCGATTCCGGCGCCCTACTGGGTCAGCTATCCCGACATGGTGCGCCTTGCAGGCGCCGAGCCGGTGATCGTGCCGACCCGCGCCGAGGACGGCTATCGCCTGCGCCCCGAGGCGCTGGCGGCGGCGATCACGCCGAAAACCCGCTGGGTGATCCTCAATTCGCCCTCGAACCCCACCGGCGCCGGCTACGACCGCCAGGCGATGCTGGCGCTGACCGAGGTGCTGATGCGCCACCCTCATGTCTGGGTGCTGGCCGACGACATCTATGAACACCTGACCTATGACGGCTTCGAATTCTGCACGCCCGCGCAGGTCGAACCGGGGCTGATCGACCGCACGCTGACGATGAACGGCGTCTCCAAGGCCTATGCCATGACCGGCTGGCGCATCGGCTACGGCGCCGGGCCCGAACCGCTGATCGCGGCGATGCGCAAGCTGCAGTCGCAATCGACCTCGAACCCCTGCACCATCAGCCAGTGGGTGGCGATCGAGGCGCTGACCGGCCCGCAGCATTTCATCGCCGAGAACAACCGCGCCTTTGCCCGCCGCCGCGACCTGGTGCTGGCGGCGCTGAAGGCCATCGAGGGCATCGACTGTCCCACCCCGCAGGGTGCGTTCTATGTCTATCCGTCCATCGCCGGGCTGATCGGGCGCACCACGGCGGCGGGCCGCAGCATCGACAGCGACGAGGCCTTTGCCACCGCCCTGCTGGAGGAGGCCGGTGTCGCAGTCGTCCCCGGTGCGGCATTCGGGCTTTCCCCGTGCTTCCGCGTCAGCTACGCTACCTCGGACGCGGCGCTCAAGGAGGCCTGTGCGCGCATCGCGGATTTCTGCACCGCGCTCGGGTGAACGAAGGCGATTGATCGAGGGACGATGTCGGACGAGTTGCCGGAATACTATTTTCGGGTGCGCGACAACGGCGCCTTCGTGTTTCTCGTCGATACCGAGAACCGCCAGCGCCGCATCGAGCTGGACCAGATCGCCGTGGTCAACATCCGCAACGGCCAGATCAAGCCCCAGGGCGACTATCAGCTGACCGAACAGGACATGGCCGCGATCCGGGAGTGGATGGACGAACGGCTGCGGATGCTGGCCGAGCGCGACATCGACGACATCCGCCGCGCGGTCGATCACCTCAACCTCACGACCCACTGGGCGCAATCCCGCGCCAGCGACGAAGAGCTCGACGCTGTGACCGACACGCTGCTGCTGGCGATGCACGATTTGCGCGCGGTGCTGGTACGCAAGAAGGCCGAGCGCCTGATCCGGAAAAGCCAGGGCTGAGCCCGGCCCCGGGCCACAGCGAAAAAATCCGGGAACCTTTTTCCGTGCTGCCGCATCCAATGGTCCGAGCGCCTTTCGAAAGGCTCTCCGATCAATGGAAAAGGACACGACATGAGGATTACCCGTTCGCTGGCGGCCGTTGCCGCCCTGCTCATCGCCGCGCCGGCCTTTGCCGGTGATCAAGAGGCCATGAAGGCCGCGCCTCCGGACGCGCCCTTCGTCAAGGTCAGCGACGCGCTGCCGCTGCCCGAATTCATCCCCGGCCTCGGCACGCTGTTCGTCGACCCGGCGACCCTGCCCGCAGGCCCGTTCCTGGCCTACGACCGCGACGGGCGGCTCTCGGCCACGGTCTACATGACCCCGCTGGCCGACCTGCAGGACGGCACCGCCTATGACGGGCTGGGCGTCGGGGCGCACAGCGTCAGCGGCGTCGACATCTACTACAACGCCGGCCACCCCGGCGTGGACAGGCCGCATGCGCATGTGGTGCTCTACCATGACGCCGCCGCCAAGGAGCGGCTGGCGGAATGAGGCCGGGACGCCGCCGGTTTCTTGCCCTGGGGGGTGGCCTTTGCGCCGCCCTCCTCCTGCCCCGCCCCGGGCGCGCCGCGCGAACGGAAGTGATCGCGATGCGCGGCACCGCGCGCGGCGAGCGCATCTGGTTCTCGCCGCGCGGGCTCGCCGTCGCACCGGGCACCACGCTGCGGTTCGTCAACGACGATCCCGGCAACAGCCACACCGCCACCGCCTATCACCCCGCGAACCATGGACGCGCGCGCCGGATACCCGCGGCGGCAGACCCGTGGGACAGCGATTTTCTGTTGCCGGGCGACAGTTTCGAGGTCACGCTCGACGTGCCGGGGGTCTACGACTACTATTGCATCCCGCACGAGATGGCCGCGATGGTCGGCCGCATCGTCGTGGGCCGGCCCGGCGATCCGGGGTGGGAGGGTCCGGCCCCTGCCACCCAAGACATCCCGCCCGAGGCATTCGCGGCCCTTCCGGAGGTCGGCGACATCCTGGTGTCGGGCCGCATCGGGGAGGAACCGCAATGACAGCACGGCCAGACCTCTCGACCGCCCCCATGACACCGGCAGAAGCGTCCGAGGACGACCTGGTCGCGGCGGCCCGCACCGGCGACGAGGCCGCGATCCGCGAACTGGTCCGGCGTCTGAATCCGCGTCTCTTCCGCGTCGCCCGCGGCATCCTGCCCAGCGACGCAGAGGCCGAGGAGGCGGTACAGGAGACCTATCTGACCGCCTTTACCCGCCTCGACCGGTTCGAGGGGCGGGCGCGGTTTTCCACCTGGATCACCCGCATCGCCATCAATACCGCCCGGATGCAGGCGCGCCGGGCGCGCCCGCAGGAAAGCTATGACACCGTGACCGAACCCGACACACCCCAAATCCTGGCCTTTCCCGGCCAGCAGACCGAAGGGCCCGAGGCGGCGACCGGGCGCACGCAGATCCGCT
>CAZNMK010000013.1:8645-16790 GCA_964574045.1 uncultured Roseovarius sp.
CTCGTTGCTCGAGCGGGCGGTGACCGGCCTGCCCCCCGATCTGCGGCTGCCGTTCCTGCTGCACGAGGTCGAGGGACTGACCCTGCGCGAGATCGCCGGCCACCTGTCGCTCAACCCGATCACCGTCAGGACCAGGCTCTTTCGCGCCCGGCGCCGCCTGCGCGCCAGTCTCGAGGCGCATATCGAGGGCGGGTTCGCGTCGGTCTTTCCCTTCGCCGGCACCCGCTGCGCGAAGATGGCCGACCGGGTGGCGAACGAACTCGCCGCCCGCCGCAGTCCCTGAGCGCGAGCCTCAGCCAGACTGCGCGGCAGCGCCCCGCTCCGACCAGCGCCAGAAGCGCCACAGCAAGAGGATACCGGCACAGGCCAGCCCCAGTGCCAGCCCCAGCCACACGCCGACCCCGCCCAGCCCGAGGGGAAAGCCCATGACATAGCTCGCCGGCACGCCGATGGCCCAATAGCTGAACGCCGCGATGGCCATCGGGGCGCGGGTGTCCTGCACGCCGCGCAACAGCCCCAGCGCCATCACCTGCGCGGCATCGACCACCTGAAAGAGCGCCGCCGCCGCCAACAGCCCCACTCCCAGCGCGATCACCCCGGCGCGGTCGGGCTCGGCCGGGCTCAGAAAGAGGCCGACCAGGAATTCCGGAACCGCCAGGAACAGCACCACCGTCGCCAGTGCCACCGTGCCCGACATCGCCAGCACCACCACCGCGCCCGCGCGCAGCCCCGGCCCGTCGCCGCGCCCGAACGCCTGGCCGGCGCGCACCGTGGCGGCGTTCGACAGTCCGAGATGCACCATGAACACGACCGACGTCACCTGCAGCGCGATCCCGTGCGCCGCCAGCGGCAGCGTGCCCAGCCACCCCATCATCGCCGTCGAGGCCGCAAAGAGCCCGACCTCGGCCAGATTCGTCATGCCGATCGGCCAGCCGAGGCGAAAGACGCGGCCGAAAGCCTCCCAGTCCGGGCGCCAGGCACGTTGAAAAAGCGTGTGTTCGGGCGTGGCAAGCGCGGCATAGACCGCCAGCGCGACACCCGACGCGATGTTGACGCTCAGGGATGCCACCGCCGCCCCGCGGATGCCCAGCTCGGGAAAGCCCCAGTTGCCGAAGATCAGCAGCCAGTTGACCGCGGCGTTCAGCGCCACCGCCGCCAGCGTCATCCACAGCACCACCTGCGTGCGCTCCAGCGCCGCGAGATAGGATTTCAGCACCATCACCAGGAGCGCCGGCAGGATGGCGTAACCGGCGATGGCCAGGTACCGACCGGCCTGCGCCGAAACGCCCGGTTCCTGCCCCATGGCCAGGAACAGCAGTTCCGACCAGATGAACAAGGGCAGCACCGCCACCCCGAACAGCATCGACGACCAGGCGCCCATCCGGGTGACGCGGCGCACCTGCGCCTCTTCGCCCGCGGCCTGGGCGGATGCCACCAGCGGCATCACCGCCCAGGCAAAACCCGACCCCATGATAAAGAGGACAAAGAACAGCGTGCCGCCCAGCACCTCGGCCGCCAGCGCCTCGACCGAGTACCAGCCCAGCATCACCGCGTCGGTCAGCGTGATCGCGAACTGCGCCACGTGGCTGCCGATCAGCGGCAGCCCCAGACCGAGAACGGCGCGGGCGTGCCGGCGATATGTCGAACGGGGCTGCATGAACAGGCCCTACTGCGGCCGCGCCGCGCCGACAAGCCCGCGCGGCCGGGGCATGCGGGCAGCAAGGGGCTGCCCCCGCCGATGCGCGCCTCGCGCTCACGCCGGCGCCGTTCAGCGCCCGGCGCGCGTGTCGGGATGCAGCGACTTGCCGAGAATGTGGTCCGTCGCGTGCAGCGCCGTCGACACGATCAGCGGGTCGGGCCCCTTGACGATCCGCTTGTCCTTGCCCGGATAGTCGAGGCTGGCAAGGAAATGCTGCATGCAGTTGATCCGGGCGCGCTTCTTGTCGGTCGACTTGATCACCGTCCACGGGGCATCGGCGGTGTCGGTGTAAAAGAACATCGCCTCCTTCGCCTCTGTGTACTCGGCCCATTTGTCGAGGCTCTGCTTGTCGATGGGGCTCAGCTTCCACTGTTTGAGGGGATCGGTCTCGCGCGACCTGAAGCGGCGCAGCTGTTCGTCCTGCGTGACCGAAAACCAGTACTTGTAGAGCCGGATGCCGGAACGCACCAGCATCCGCTCCAGCTCGGGCGTCTGGCGCATGAACTCGAGGTACTCCCACGGCTCGCAAAAGCCCATCACCCTCTCGACGCCGGCGCGGTTGTACCAGGAGCGGTCATAGAACACCATTTCGCCCTCGGTCGGCAGATGCTCGATATAGCGCTGAAAGAACCACTGGCCCTTTTCCTCGCGGGTCGGCTTGTTGAGCGCCACCACCCGCGCGCTGCGCGGATTGAGGTGCTCGGTAAAGCGCTTGATCGTGCCGCCCTTGCCGGCGGCGTCGCGGCCCTCGAAGATCAGCACGAATTTCTGGCCGGTCTCCTGCGCCCAGAGCTGAACCTTCAGCAACTCGGCCTGCAACCGGGCCTTCTGGCGCTCATAGCTCGCGCGGCCGAGCTTGACATCGTAGGGGTAAGCGCCTGCCTCGAACTCCCGGCGCAGGTCGCTGACGCGGTCGCGCTCGGGCCTGGCCGGCATCGCGGCATCGGGCGGGCCCGCCACTGCGTTCGGCTTGTCCTTATCGACGGCATTCCTCTCGATCGTGGGCATGTTCTCTCCTCTCCCCCGTCTTGTTGGCGCGGGCTGCACCGAATCCGGTCCACCCGCTTCACCCGCTCGCGCGCCCCGGTGGTTCCGATCGGATGCAATGCGATTTAGAATCGTAACAGAATTCGCCGGCCAACGCCTTGACCCGCATCAAGAAGGGACCCTGAAGCCGCCCGATGCGCGCCGCGCGGCCCCGCTCAGGCCGCCCGCGTGCGGGGCCGCGCGCCCCGCGACAGGCTGTCGGCCAGGATGAGCGCCTCGTGGCGCTTGGCGACCCGGCGCACCGTCGGTCCATAGGCGTGAGCGAGGCTGCGCAGTTCGGGGAAAAGCGCCAGCACCTCTTCGCGCGTACCCGCCCCGAAGCCGTCGAGACCGAGTTCGCCGGGATAGAAGCTCTCGCTGTCGCAGCCGCCCGCGCTCAGCACCTCGTGGCGGTCGAACAGCAGGTGGTGATAGCCGACCTCCGCCACCTGCTCCTGCGTGACGGTGGTGCCGTTGACCAGCAGCCGCGCGGGGCAGAGCACCTCTTCGCTGCCGGTCAGCAGCGCCACCAGCGGATGCCGGATCACCACCCGGTGCATGGGCGAGATCAGCAGGTCGCGTTCGGGCACGCCGGGGCCCAGACAGCCCGCGCGCAGGCGGACGGGGGCGAACCGCCGGGCCGCCCCGGTCGAGCCGTCGAACGCCAGCCGCCGCGACCCGGCCCAGCGGATCGTCTGTTCGCCGTGATCGCGCGTCAGCACCCGGTCGCCGGCGCGCAGGCTTTCCACCGGCCGCGGCCCGTGCGGGGTGTCGATCGGCGTGCCGGCGACAAAGCAGGGCGGCTCGTCCACGCCCTGGATGGTGATGGTGACGGTCGAGGTGCCGTTGGCGGAGGTGACGGTAAAGACCTCGGTCAGCGTTTCGCTGGCATCGAGCGCCTGGATCGCCGGATCGGAATTGTCGGCGGTGTAGGTCCAGTTGCCGTCCTCGTCGATGACCAGCTGCGAGCCATACGAACCGGCGATCGTCTCGGCGGTCCACTCGCCGCTGTCGTCGCCCAGCCAATAGTCGATGTCGCCGCTGACGCTCAGCGTGCCGCCGGTATCGTCGTCTTCGGTGACGGAACCGGTATCGGGGACCGGGATGCCCATCAGACCCCCCCGGCCCGCGCCGCGGCGCGACAGATGCCCAGCCGTTCGCCGGCCCGGGCGGTGGCATCGCCGCGCACCACCTTGCGCAGCTTGCCCGCCGCGTCGAGCCGGGCAAAGCGAAACGGTTCGGCCGGCGGGTTGCGGGCGATGTGGCGGGCCACTACGCGCGCGTGCCCGAAGGGCGCCAGCAGGTCGAGAAACCACAGATGATCGCCCGCCGCCCAGTCCGCGGCATCCGGCGGGCGGCTGTCGCGCAGCATCCGCCCGGCCGCCTCGTCGGTCAGCCGCGCCCAGATCAGCGCCGCGCAGGTATCGCCGTCCCCGTTCTCGAAGAACCGCACGCTGTCGGCATTCACGGCCGGGACAAAGATGCGCGCCAGCGCCGCCGCCGGCAGCCTGCGGTGCAGCGGGCAGAAAGCAGCGAGAAAATGCAGCTTGCCGAGCGCCAGCAAGTGACGGTCGTTATCGCGGGCGCCGCCCGCCTGCCCGCGCTCGCGCGGGCCTGCCTGTGCCATACTGCCCATTCCGCGTCTTTATCGTTCTATCGGAACGGATTTAGGGTACATCGGCGTCGGTTTTGCGGCAATGGCGCCGAAACCGCGCCGTCGATGGCGTGGCCTTTGTGCCGCCACCGCGCCGCACGCGCCCTTGCCCGCGGTTCCCGCCGACGCGGGCGCGCGAATGCCGTGGCCCGGGCGCGGCGCCTCTGGCCGGGCCGAAAGCGACGCAGAAGGCATGATTTTCATGCGTTATTACAACATGTTGCACGGCGCGAACCGCCGGGCGGACATGCGCCCGGCCCGTACCCGTCTGCCAAGATCGCAGATGAGGCGCTGCGCCGGTTCGGATGCCGGGACGCGGCGGTTGCGGGTCCCGCCCGTCAGTGCGTCCAGATGCCGCGCCTGTCGGTCGAGAAATTCTCGCCATAGCCGCGCTGCCGGAGGATCGGCTTGCGCGGATTGGGGTCCTGCACGACGGCCTCGATGCCGTGTTCGCGGGCATAGTCCAGCGCCGCCTCCTTGGTGGGAAAGCGCAGCCGCACCTGGGTGCGGGTGTCGGCGGACGAGGTCCAGCCCATCAGCGGGTCGATGTCGCGCCCGCTTTGGTTGGGGAATTCCAGCACCCATTGCCTGGTCCGGGCGGTACCGGACTGCATGGCGTTGCGCGCGGGCTTGTAGATACGGGCGGGCATCGGCGACCTCCTTGATCTGAGGGGCGTTATTCCAAATCCCGGCCTTGCGGGCAAGAGCGCAATTGAGCGTGTTTGGAGGCTTGTCCATTTGATCCGCAACGCTCCAGCAGACGCACACAGGGCAGCGGCCGCCCGTGGGGGGCGCGATCGCGCCCGCCGGGGGGGCGGGGGGGCGCTGCCCGGCGGTGCCCGCCGGGCGGGGCGTGGCGGGAAGCGATGCAGAGTCTCTTGCTGTCGCTCTACTGCCCCAGCGCCACCCCCTCGCGGCGCGGATCGGCGCCGCCGCGCAACCCCTCGGGGCCAAGCGAGATCGCGTGCAGCCCCGAATTGAGCACCCGGCGCTCGACCGCGAAGCCCATCCCCGCCAGCGACGCGGCCAGCGCGTCGTCCACGCGCCCCAGTTCCAGATCGAAGGTGCCGAAACGGTTGACCAGATGCGGCAGCGCCACCGCCCGCTGCACGTCCATGCCCCAGTCGATGTGGGCGACGATGGTCTTGGCGACATAGCCGATGATCCGGCTGCCGCCGGGCGAGCCCACCGCCAGCACCGGGCGGCCGTCCTTCAGAACGATGGTGGGCGCCATCGACGAGCGCGGCCGCTTGCCCGGCTCGACCCGGTTGGCCACCGGCACGCCGTCGACATGGCTGCGAAAGGAAAAATCCGTCAGCTCGTTGTTGAGCAGAAACCCCCGCACCATCAGCCGCGAGCCGAAACCGTTCTCGATGGTGGTGGTCATCGACAGCGCGTTGCCGAAACCGTCGACGATCGAGATATGCGAGGTCGAGGGGAATTCGAGCGCCCCGCCATCGGCACGGTCGAGCGCGTGGTCGAATTCGGGCTCTCCCGGCGCAACCTCCGGCAGGGCGGTATCACCTTCCAGCAATTTCGCGCGCCTTGCCAGATAATCGGGGTCGAGCAGCCCCTCGACCGGCACCGGCACGAAATCGCTGTCGGCGATGTAGCGGCCGCGGTCGGCGAACGCGAGCCGGCTGGCGTCGCCAATCAGCCGCCAGGCGCGCGGGCTCTCGGGTCCCAGCGCCGCGAGGTCATAAGGCGCAAGCAACCCCAGGATCTGCCCGACCGTCAGCGCTCCCGACGAGGGCGGCCCGATGCCGCAGACCCGGTATCCGCGATAGGGCGCGCAGACCGGCGGGCGCTCCCTCACCCGGTAGATCGCCAGATCGAGCGGCGCCATCACCCCGGGGTTTCCGGGCGCGGCGCGAACCGTGTCCACGATGTCGGCCGCGATGCCGCCGGTGTAAAAGGGTGCTGGCCCCTCTTGCGCGAGGATGCGCAGGCTGTCGGCATAGGCCGGGTTTTTCAACCGCTGTCCCACCTCGATCAGGCGACCCTGCGGAAAGAAATAATCCCGCGTCGCGGCATAGGTCGAGAGCCGCAGCGCATCGCCCGCCACCGCCGTCGCCAGCCTGGGCGAGACGGCAAAGCCCCGATCGGCGAGGCGGATCGCGTCGTCGAAAAGCCCGGCCCAGGCGAGACGCCCCCAGCGCTCATGCGCGGCCTTCATCAGCGCCGGCGTCCCCGGCACGCCGACCGAGCGCCCGCCCACCACCGCGTCGTAGAACCCGAGCGGCGCGCCGGCGTCGTCCTGGAAAAGACGCGGCGTCGCCGCCAGCGGCGCGGTCTCGCGCCCGTCGAGCGTCGCGATCTCGCCGCTGGCGCCGTCATGCCAGACCAGAAACGCGCCGCCGCCGAGGCCAGAGCTTTGCGGCTCGACGAGCCCCAGCACCGCCTGCACCGCCACCATCGCATCCGCCGCGCTGCCGCCCTCCTCCAGCACCCGCGCGCCGGCCTCGGCCGCCAGCGGATTGGCCGCCGCGACCATCCAGTTCCGCGCCGCCACCGGCCGGCCGGCGGCCTTGTCCGCCAGCGCCCCGGCGGTGGCGGCGGACGCGGCCACCGCGCCCGCCCCGGCGCCCTCGGGCGCGACCGCATCGGCGGCCTCCTGCGCCGCGGCAGGCGCGGCGGCAATCCCGGCCAGCAGCAGCCAGCCCCATACGAAAGTAGCGTGCATGGCAATCCCTCCTGTCCGCCCGCCCGGCCCGGCGGCTTTGCGGCAGTCTGCCGCAGCCGCAGCGCCACCGCAACCGCGCCAGCCGCGCGCCGCCGCCCGAAGCGACCGGGATTGAAGCCGCCGCGCTTTGGGTGCATCAATCCCCCTGAAACCGCTGACACCGATACCGGAGGCACGCCCAATGTCACGCACCGTAGTCATCGAAGCGCCCGGCGGCCCCGAGGCGCTGAAGCTCGTCGAGCAAGAGGTCGGCGACCCCGGCCCCGGCGAGATCCGCATCCGTCATCACGCCGTCGGGCTCAATTTCATCGACGTCTATCAGCGCACGGGGCTTTACCCGCTGCCGCTGCCGCACGCGCTGGGGATGGAGGCCGCCGGAGTGGTCGAGGCGGTGGGGGCGGACGTCACGCACCTCAAGGAAGGCGACCGCGCCGCCTATGCCGCGACCCCGCCGGGCGCCTATGCGCAGGCCCGCGTCATGCCGGCGGCGCAGGTCTGTCCCCTGCCCGACGCCATCTCGTATCAGGACGCGGCGGCGATGATGCTGCAGGGGATGACGGTGGAATACCTCTTTCACCGCGTCTGGCCGCTGGACAAGGGCGCGCGCGTGCTCTTTCACGCCGCCGCCGGGGGCGTCGGGCTGATCGCCTGCCAGTGGGCGCGGTCCGAGGGGATCGAGCTGATCGGCACCGCCGGAACGGACGCCAAATGCGCCCTGGCGCGCGAGCATGGCGCCGCCCACTGCATCAACTACCGCGAAACCGATTTCGTGCCCGAGGTCAAGGCGATCACCGGCGGCGCGGGCGTCGACGCGGTGATGGACGGGGTCGGCAAGGACACGTTCGACGCCTCGCTCGACTGCCTCAAGCCGCTGGGCATGATGATCTCGTTCGGCAACGCCTCGGGTCCGGTCGAGCCCGTCAGCCTGCTGACGCTCGCGGCCAAGGGCTCGCTCAAGCTGACGCGGACGACGCTCTTCACCTTCCTCGCCGATCGCGACCGCTGCCAGGCAATGGCGCGGCACCTCTTCGAGAAGATGGAGAGCGGCGCGGTCCGGGCCAATATCGGCCAGCGCTGGCCGCT
>CAZNMK010000013.1:16824-17117 GCA_964574045.1 uncultured Roseovarius sp.
ACGGCGCGCGTGCGGGGGCGGTCCCCGGGTGCGGTTTTCGAGGCGGTGGCGATGTGCAGGAAGGGAGCGTACAAAGTTGCAAACTAGTGGTCGGTTGCCTGAGTGCGACCGGCCCCTAGCGGACGTTCGACCGCCCATAAAGATGCTGCAGTGCGGCCCGTCTTTCCTGCTATTCGCAACTCATGCAAGATTACGTACCTAACGGTCTAACTCAATGCGTGGAAAAGCTACGTGTATCGCATAGTGGGATTGCCCTGACCCGTATATCATGGGTCACGTCGTCGTGGCGCGAG
>CAZNMK010000014.1:0-16082 GCA_964574045.1 uncultured Roseovarius sp.
GGCTCAGGAGAATTGCTTGGCTACGACCGCGCTGCCCCCGATCGACGACGCCTCGTCCCTGCACGAAGAGTGCGTTGAATTCCCAGATAATTTCCTGCTGATCGACCTGTGCGGCGAGCACGACAGAAACCTCGCCGAGATCGAGCGCCAGCTGGGCGTGCAGATCCTGCGGCGGGGGAATCGACTGGCCGTCGTGGGCGAGCCGGCGATGGCGGCCGAGGCGGTGGCGGCGTTGCGCGCGCTTTACGCGCGGCTGGAATCGGGGCGGGCGGTGGATCGCGGCGACATCGACCGGGTGCTACGCATGGGCCGCCCGGCGGGCGCGGACGACGAGACCTGCGATGGCGATCAGCTCGAGATGTTCCGCGGCGGGCCGGTCGAGATCAAGACCCGCAAGAAACTGGTCGAGCCCCGCACCGAGGCGCAGAAGGCCTATGTGCTGTCGCTTTACCACAACGACCTGGCCTTCGGTATCGGCCCGGCCGGCACCGGCAAGACCTACCTGGCGGTGGCGGTGGGCGTGGCGATGTTCATCGAGGGCCATGTCGACCGGATCATCCTCGCGCGTCCGGCGGTGGAGGCGGGTGAAAAGCTGGGGTATTTGCCCGGCGACATGAAGGAAAAGGTCGATCCCTACATGCAGCCGCTTTACGACGCGCTGAACGATTTCCTGCCGGCCAAGCAGGTGGCCAAGCTGATCGAGGAAAAGCGCATCGAGATCGCGCCGCTCGCGTTCATGCGCGGGCGCACGCTGTCCAATGCCTTCGTGGTGCTGGACGAGGCGCAGAACGCCACCTCGATGCAGATGAAGATGTTCCTGACCCGCCTGGGCGAGGGCAGCCGCATGGTTGTGACCGGCGATCGCAGCCAGGTCGACCTGCCGCGCGGCATCACCAGCGGCTTGCACGATGCCGAGCGACTGCTGAAAGATATCCCGAAGATATCGTTCAATTATTTCACTTCCCGCGATGTGGTGCGGCATCCGCTGGTTGCGGCCATCATCGACGCCTATGAACGGGACGGCTGAGATGCGCACGCCTCGCGCGCGCCCCCCGCGGCGGTGGTGACCGAAACCGTGGTCGAGGACGACCGCTGGCAAGAGGTCGACCTGCCGGTGCTGGCGGAGCGCGCGGCGGCGGCCACGCTGTGCCGTCTGGGGCTCGATCCCGACGACTGGGAGATCGCCGTTCTGGCCTGCGACGATGCCCGCATCGCGGAACTGAACCGCGATTTCCGCGACCGGGCGCAGCCCACGAACGTGCTGAGCTGGCCCAGCGCCGAGCGCGGCGCCAGCCGGCCCGGCACCCGCCCGGCGTTGCCCGTGCCCGGCCCCGATGCCGAGCTGGGCGACATCGCCATCGCCTATGAAACCTGCGTGCGCGAGGCCGAGGCGGGGGGCCGGACACTGGCCGATCATGCCACGCATCTGATCGTGCACGCCACGCTGCACCTGCTGGGCTACGATCATCTTCGTGACCAAGATGCCACTTTGATGGAGGCATGCGAGGTCGGGATACTTGGCAAACTGGGGATACCCGACCCATATTGAGGGGAATTGGGCGCGCGCCCCGCAGCGCGGGCCGGCAAGCTTTGGACAAGGAACAGATGGGCGACAGCACAGAGGCGTCGTCTGGCGCGGCGCAAGGCGCGCAGGCAGAGAGCCACGATGAAGACGACGGCACTGGCGGTTTCTTCCGCCGTATTTTCGACGCGTTCAGTTCCGGCGACGAGTGCGAGGAGAGCGGCAAGGCGCGCCCTGGCCGGGCCGGCGGGCCGGGGCTGGGCAATCTCAGCCGCCTGACGGTCGAGGACGTCGCCATCCCCAAGGCCGATATCGTCGCGGTTCCGGTCGACGTTTCCAAGGACGATCTGGTGCAGGTCTTTCGCGACAGCGGGCTGTCGCGCCTGCCGGTATACGAGGCCACGCTGGACAGCCCCGTGGGCATGGCACACCTCAAGGACGTTGCGCTGCGCTATGGTTTCAACGGCAAGGGCGGGCGGTTTTCCCTGCGTCCGCTCCTGCGTCCGCTGCTTTACGTGCCGCCGTCGATGCCCATAGGCGTGCTGCTGCAGAAAATGCAGAACGAACGCCGGCACATGGCGCTGGTGATCGACGAATATGGCGGTGTCGACGGGCTGGTGACGATCGAGGACCTGATCGAACAGGTGGTGGGCGAGATCGCCGACGAACACGACGTCGAGGACGACACGTTCTGGACGCAGGAAAAACCCGGCGTCTACCTGGCGCAGGCCAAGACCCCGCTCGATGAGTTCGAGCAAGAGGTCGGCCTGTCGCTGACCGATGCCGAGGAGATCGACGAAGAGGAAATCGACACTCTGGGCGGGCTGGTGTTCATGCTGCTGGGCCGGGTGCCGGTGCGTGGAGAGATGGTCGAGCACCCGGGCGGCGCGGTTTTCGAGGTGATCGAGGCCGATCCGCGCCGGATAAAGCGGCTCAGGGTGCGCCTGCCCGGGGTCGCGGACGGCTAGGCGCGGATGCCTTCGCCCGACCGCCCGTTCCGCCTTTCGCCGCGCCGCCGGATGGCGCTGGCGGTGGTGGCCGGGGCCCTGGGGGCGCTTGGGCAGGCGCCGGTGGGGTTCTGGCCGGCAACGGTGCTGTCGCTGGCGCTGGTCTGGGGGCTCGGGCGCGCGGCCGGGCTGACGGGGCTTGCCGCGGGCACGGGCTATTTCGCCGCGGCGCTTTTCTGGATCGTCGAGCCGTTCTTCGTCGATGCCGCGCGGGATGGCTGGATGGCGCCCTTTGCGTTGGTATTCCTGGCGCTGGGGATGGGGCTTTTCTGGGGGGCGGCGCTGGCGGCGGCGCGGCTTGCGGGCGGCGGCGTGGCGGCGTTCATTGCCGCCTTCGTGCTGGTCGAGGCCGTGCGTACCCATGCGCTGACCGGCTTTCCCTGGGCGCAGGTCGGTCACGCGCTCATTGGCACGCCGCTCTTGTACTGGGCGTCCTGGGCGGGGTCGCTGGGGCTGACGGCGCTGATCGCGATGGCGGCGGCGGGGCTGTGGCACCTGTTTTCGCGCCGCGCCGGCCGGGGGCTGGCGCTGCTGGCGCTGCCGGCGGCGCTGCACGCCGCGGGCGGGATGCTGGCGCACGAGGCCGCCGCCCCCGCGGGCGCGCCGGTGATCCGCCTGGTTCAGCCCAACGCCCCACAGCACGAAAAGTGGGATCCCGCGCGGGTGCGTGTCTTTTTCGAGCGTCAGATCGGCTTTACCGCCGCGCCTTTTGACGGCCCGGCGCCGACGCTGATCGTCTGGCCCGAAACGGCGGTGCCCTGGGCGCTGGCGGATGCGCAACCCGCCCTTGACGCGATCGCGCGCGCCGCCGGCGGCACGCCGGTGGTGCTGGGCCTGCAGCGGCGCGACGGCGCGCGCTACTACAACTCGCTCATCCGGCTCGATGGCGGCGGGGCGGTGACGGCGGTCTATGACAAGCATCATCTCGTGCCATTCGGCGAATACGTGCCGTTCGGCGACTATCTGGAACGGTTCGGCATTCACGGCCTGGCCGCGAACGAGGGGCATGGCTATTCGGCCGGGCCGGGCCCGCGGACGATCGGGCTGGGCGCGCTGGGCCGGGCGCTGCCGCTCATCTGCTACGAGGGTGTCTTTCCCCACGATGTGGGCGGTTATGACGTGCGGCCCGACCTGCTCTTGCTGATCACCAACGACGCCTGGTTCGGGCAGGTGTCGGGGCCCTATCAGCACCTCGCCCAGGCCCGGCTGCGTAGCGCCGAACAGGGCCTGCCGATGATCCGTGTGGCCAATACCGGCATCTCGGCCATGATCGACGCGGGCGGCCGGGTGCGCGCGCATCTGCCGCTGGGCAGGGCGGGGTGGATCGACGCACCCCTGCCGCCGGCACTGCCGCCGACGCCCTATGCCCGAACCGGGGATGTGCCCGCGATCCTTATCGCCTTGGTTTTGCTGGCCTTGTCCCGGCTGGGCGGCGGCCGCCGCCCGCGAGGACACCCGCGCAATTAGGCGTTGACGCCTATCGGCCCCGCGAATATGCAGTTGCGATCCGTCACAACGGCTTCCTGGCGTGGCGGGGAAACATCCAATGGAGCAACTTTCATGACCCGTCAGAACTATGTCTTCACCTCCGAGTCGGTATCGGAGGGGCATCCCGACAAGGTGTGTGACCGTATCTCGGATGCGGTCCTCGACGCCTTCATCGCCGAGGATGCGCTGGCCCGGGTGGCGTGCGAGACTTTCGCCACCACCAACCGCGTGATCATCGGCGGCGAGGTCGGCCTGACGGATCAGGACAAGCTGCACGACTACATGGGCCGGGTCGAGCAGATCGCCCGCGACTGCATCCGCGACATCGGCTATGAGCAGGAGAAGTTCCATTGGAACACCTGCGAGATCACGAACCTGCTGCACGAGCAATCCGCCCACATCGCGCAAGGCGTCGTCGGCGGTGGCAACCGCGACGAAGGCGCCGGCGACCAGGGCATCATGTTCGGCTTTGCCACCAGCGAGACAGAGGCGCTGATGCCGGCGCCGATCCAATATGCGCACGCGATCCTGCGCCGTCTGGCCGAGGCGCGCAAATCGGGTGCAGCGCCGGAGCTCGGGCCCGACGCCAAGTCGCAGCTGTCGGTGCGCTACGAGAACGGCAAGCCGGTCGAGGTGGCGTCGCTGGTGCTCTCGACCCAGCATTTCGACGAGCATCTGTCGAGCGCGAAGATCGAGGAGATCGTGAAGCCCTATATCCGCGAGGTCCTGCCCGATGGCTGGCTGACCGAGGAAACGGTCTGGCACGTCAACCCGACCGGCAAGTTCGTCATCGGCGGTCCCGACGGCGATGCCGGGCTGACCGGCCGCAAGATCATCGTCGACACCTATGGCGGCGCCGCGCCCCATGGCGGCGGGGCGTTTTCCGGCAAGGACCCGACCAAGGTCGATCGTTCGGCCGCCTACGCGGCGCGCTACCTGGCCAAGAACGTGGTCGCCGCCGGCATGGCGGAGCGCTGCACCATCCAGCTCTCCTATGCCATCGGCGTGGCGCAGCCGCTGTCGATCTACGCCGACACCCACGGCACCGGCGAGGTCGATCCCGCCGGGATCGAAAAGGCGATTCGCGCCTCGATGGACCTGACCCCGCGCGGCATCCGCGAGCATCTGGGGCTCGCGCGGCCGATCTATCAGCGCACCGCGGCCTATGGCCATTTCGGGCGCGAGCCGCAGGCCGATGGCGGGTTCAGCTGGGAGCGGACCGACCTCGTCGAGACGCTGAAGAAAGCGGTCTGAGGGCAGGGGGCTCTGCCCCCGCCGCGCGCGGGCGCGCGCGGCCCCCCGAGGTATTTGCGGCCGGATGAAGCCGTGGATGGGCGGATTCGGGTTTTGGGGAGAAATCCAATCTGGATCTGGAAATGAATGGCTCGATGCGCAGTTCAGTGGATAAATCTGTTCTCATGAATGAATTTCCTCGTGTCGTGACGACCGGATTCGGTTCTGCCCGCGGCGCGGGGCGGGCGGCATGAGCGGGACCTCGCACCGGTCGGGCGCGCCGTGGCGCAATTTCTATGGCCGCCTCAAGGGCAAGGGGTTGCGCAAGTCGCAGCTGACCTACCTGGAGGAGGACCTGGACCGGCTGTCGCTGGGGGCAGTCGGCTGGGACGAGAATCCGGAGCGCAGGAAACTCGACCTGGAAGCGATTTTCGGGAACCGCGATATCTGGCTGGAAATCGGATTCGGCAGTGGCGAGCATCTGGTGCACCAGGCGGTGCGCCATCCCGAGCTGGGGCTGATCGGGTGCGAGCCCTACATCAACGGGGTGGCGGCACTGCTTGGAAAGGTACGCCGGGCGGGGTGCGAGAACATCCGCGTGCATCCCGGCGATGCGCGCGATCTGTTCGATGTGCTGCCGGAAAGGTCGATATCGCGGGCGTTCCTGCTCTATCCCGATCCCTGGCCGAAGCGGCGCCATCACCGCCGCCGCTTCGTCACGCCCGAACACCTTGGGCCGCTGGCGCGGGCGATGAAACCGGGGGCCATTCTGCGGGTGGCCACCGACATTCCCGATTATGTCCGCCAGACGCTGGAGGAGGTGCCGAAACAGGGTTTTTCCTGGCTGGCCGAAGGCCCCGCCGACTGGCGCGAGCCGTGGGAGGACTGGCCATCGACGCGCTATGAGAAAAAGGCCGTGCGAGAGGGGCGGGTGCCGTACTACCTGACGTTCGGGCGAATGAAATAGACGTCTGTACAGTCGGTTGACGGGCGAAGCTCAGTCTACGCCGCGAGCTTGGCGCCGAGCCGGTCGAGCATGTCGAGGCATTGCTGCAGCTGGTCGATCGAGACGAATTCGTCGGGCTTGTGCGCCTGTTCGATCGAGCCCGGCCCGCAGACCACCGCCGACATGCCGTAGCCCTGAAAGAGCCCCGCCTCGGTGCCGAAGGCGACCAGTTCGGCGGTGTTGGCGCCGGTCAGTTCCATCACGATGTCGCGGGCCTCGTTCGCGTCGGCGGGGATCAGCCCTCCGACCTCGCCGATGGTTTCGGTGACGATGCCGGCTTCGGGGCAGATCGCGCGCATCGCCGGCAGCAGGCTGTTCTCGCAGTAATCTTTCAGGTCGGCCTTGACGAAATCGGCGTCCTTGGACTGAACCGGGCGCATTTCCCATTCCACCTCCGCATGGCCGGCGATGACGTTGTGGGCGACGCCGCCCTTGAGGCTGCCGGTGTTGATCGTCGTCCAGGGCGGATCGAAACGGCTGCCGGCGGGGGCGCGGGCGCGCAGCGTGTCCTTGATTGCCAAGAGCCGGTTCACATAGCGCACGGCATACTCGACCGCGTTCACCCCCCGCTCGGGGGCCGACCCGTGACCGGCCAGCCCGGTAAAGCGCGTGGTGTATTCGTAGCAGCCCTTGTGCCCTTCGATGACGCGCATCGAGGTGGGTTCGCCAATCACTGCAACGGCGGGGCGCAAGCCCTTGTCCTGAAGCGATTTCACCAGCGCCTGCCCGCCCAGGCAGCCGACCTCTTCGTCGTAGGTGAAGGCGAAATGCACCGGGCGGTCGCCGGCCAGTTCGGCATAGACCGGCGCCATCGCCGTGGCGGCGGCGATGAAGCCCTTCATGTCGCAGGCACCGCGGCCGTAAAGCCGGCCCTCGTGCTCGATCATCTGAAAGGGGTCGCTGGCCCAGTCCTGATCCATGACCGGCACCACGTCTGAATGTCCCGACAGCACGATCCCGCCATCAACTTCGGGGCCTATGGTCGCGAAAAGATTGGCTTTGTGGCCGATCTCGTCATGGTCGATATCGACCCGCGCGCCGGCGTCCTCGAGCCGGTGGGCGAGATAGGCGATCATGTCGAGATTGCTGAGTTCGGAAACCGTGGGAAAGGCGATCAAATCGCCCAGAAGAGCCACTGTCTCGGATAGCTGAGCCGTCACGCCCGTACCCCCCTGCCGGAAACCACCGGCGACTCTGTTGGCGGCGGGGCGCGCCGTCAAGACAAAACTGGGTTGGCAGCGCCCGAACTGGAAATGACGAAGCGCAGGTATAAGCAAAAGTTTCGACGATATTACCTGACGAATCGCCGAAGACAGGATCGGAATCGCAGTCCAATCCGACGCAGCGATACGAGACGGCAGCGTTATTTCGCGCGGAGGGCCTGTAAGCCGGATTCTGTACCGGGGCGCATGCGCCCCGGCGATGGCCATTCCTCTGGGCCCGCCGTTGCCGGCGGGCTCTTGCTGCCAACCCGGACCGCGGGGCCAAGGCGGCCCGTCTTGCGGTCCCTATTCGGCATTGCTCCCGGTGGGGCTTGCCGTGCCGGTCCGGTTGCCCGTCCCGCGGTGGGCTCTTACCCCACCGTTTCACCCTTACCCCGGAACCATGTCCGGGGCGGTCTGATTTCTGTGGCGCTTTCCCTCGGGTTTCCCCGGCCGGGCGTTACCCGGCACCGTCGCCTTGTGGAGTCCGGACTTTCCTCACCCAACCCGACGAAGGGACGGGCGCGGCCATCCGGCCCTCCGCGCATCTCTGAGTTAGGCAGCCGGGGCGGCGCGGTCAACCGGAAAGCGGCGGGCAAGGTCGGCGGCAAGGCCGATGTCGGTGGCGTCGCACGGCCCCGTTGCCCAGGGACGAAACCGCAGGCGGAAGGCCGCGAGAATCGCCGCCTCGTCGGCTTCGGCGGTATAGCCGAAGGCCTTGGCGTGGCTCAGAAAATCGCCGTTCCGGTCGGCGCCTTCTGGCCAGACCGACAGTCCCGAAAGCGCCAGCCGCCGCCAGTCGAACCGTGCGCCGGGGTCGGATTTGCGCCCCGGCGCCATGTCGGCATGGGCGATGACGCGCGCCGGCGCGATCCGGTGCCGCGCCATCGCGCCGCGTATCAGCCGCTCCAGCGCGGCCATCTGCGGCTCGGCAAAGGGCAGGGCGCCGGAATTGGCCAACTCGATCCCGATGGAACGGGAATTGATGTCGCAGACCGCCCCCCACTGCCCGGTGCCGGCATGCCAGGCGCGCCGCGCCTCCGCCACCAGCTGCCAGATCGTGCCGGTTTCGGACACGAGGTAATGGGCCGAAACCTCGGTCTGCGGGTCGCAAAGGCGGGTGCGCGCGCCGTCGCAGTCGGGCATTCCGGTGTGGTGCAGAACGATCATGTCGGGCACCGCCCCGTCCCGCCGCGGCCCGTGATTGGGCGAAGGGCAGACCCGTGCGCCGTCGTGGTCGGGGGTCACCCGGGGCGTGCCGCGTTTGGCCGGAAACACCCGCACGCGCCGCGGGCCTGGCCCGGGGCCTCGCCCAGTCGGCACAAAGGCCCCGGGTCGAGCCCGGGGCGGGTATTCTCGATCGGGCGCAACACGCTCTAGCCCTGCACGGCGATGCGGAAGGGCGCCGGATCCCAGCTGCAGGCAAAGCCGTCGCCATCGGGGTCGAGGCCCAGACGGTCGCGCTCGGGGCCGCCCTTTTCCAGAAAGTCCAGCTGCGCCAGATCGGCCGAGGCGTATTTGGCGCAGTTGCGCTGGTACCGGGCCTGCTTGTTGATGCCGATCCGCGTGTAGACCCTGGTGCCGACCGGATGCCCGGCCGAGAGCGCGTAAGCAACGATATTGGGTCCGGTGTCGCCGCGGCGCGAGGGCAGGGCGGTGGGCTGGATCACCTGGTAGCGTTCGCGGTTGCGCGCCAGGAGTTCGGCATCGCTTTCGATCGAGCGGACGCTGCCGACGGCGTCGAAATCGTTCTCTTCGGAAATGCCGGTCGGGGTCTCCACCGTCCGGGGCGGCGGGTTGTTCGGGCTGGCCTCGAGCGGGATCTCCCCGGAATTGGCCCGCGAGGCGGCCAGCGCGGCCTGGGTTTCGGCGGCAATGTCGGCGCCGCTGGTGCCGTCGCCGGTGGCAACGGCGGTGCCGGTATCCGCGGTGGCGTCCAACGGCGTGGCGGCAATCGGGGGCGCCGTCGGGACGGTGGGCGATTCGTCCGAAATCGCGCGCGCGGGCGGCAGCGGCGATACCCCGGCGGCACTGTCTGGAATGCTGGGCGAACACGCCGCCACGGCCGCGGCGGCGGCGAGAAGGGTGATGAAACGCATCTGCTGTTGTCCTGCCATTGGTCTTCTTTTGGCGGAGATTACCACCATTTGGCCGGCTTGGCCACAAAACCGGCCGCTGTCTCCAGCGCATAGGCGGTGTTGAGCAGATCGCCCTCTTCCCACGGGCGGCCGATCAGCTGCAGCCCCAGCGGCAGACCCTGAGCGTCGAGCCCCGCGGGCACCGAGATGCCCGGCAGCCCGGCAAGGTTCACCGTCACCGTAAAGACGTCGTTGAGGTACATCGCCACCGGATCGGCCTGCGTCATCTCGCCCAAGCCGAACGCGGCAGAGGGGGTGGCCGGGGTCAGGATGGCGTCGATGCCGCCGGCGAAGACCTCGTCGAAATCGCGCTTGATCAGCGTGCGCACCTTGCGCGCGCGGTTGTAATAGGCGTCATAGAAGCCGGCCGAGAGCACATAGGTGCCGATCATGACCCGGCGCCTGACCTCTGGCCCGAACCCTTCGGCGCGGGTCTTTTCGTACATCTCGGTGATGCCGTCGCCGGCCTCCAGCCGCGCGCGGTGGCCGTAACGCACGCCGTCGTAACGCGCCAGGTTCGAGGACGCCTCGGCGGGCGCGATGACGTAATAGGCGGGCAGGGCGTATTTCGTGTGCGGCAGCGAGATGTCGCGGATTTCCGCGCCCGCGTCCGCCAGCATCTCGCGCCCGCGGGTCCAGAGCGCCTCGATCTCAGCGGGCATTCCGTCCATGCGGTATTCGCGCGGGATGCCGATCGCCTTGCCGCGGATGTCGCCCGTCAGCATCGCCTCGAAATCGGGTACCGGCAGGTCGGCAGAGGTCGAATCCCTGGGATCGTGGCCGCACATGGCGGTGGCCATGATGGCGGCGTCGCGCACCGTGCGGGTCATCGGTCCCGCCTGGTCGAGCGACGAGGCAAAGGCCACGATCCCCCAGCGCGAACAGCGCCCATAGGTGGGTTTCAGCCCGGTGATGCCGGTGAATGCCGCCGGCTGGCGGATCGAACCGCCGGTATCGGTGCCGGTGGCGCCGAGGCAAAGGCGCGCCGCCACCGCCGCCGCCGAGCCCCCCGACGACCCGCCGGGCGTGAGCGGGGTGTCGTCGCCCTGCCGCCGCCACGGGTTGACGGCATTGCCATAGACCGAGGTCTCGTTCGACGAGCCCATCGCGAACTCGTCCATGTTGAGCTTGCCCAGCATCACCGCGCCGGCGTCGAAAAGCTTCTGCGTGACGGTCGATTCGTATTCCGGGCGAAACCCTTTCAGGATGCCGCTGGCGGCCTGGCTCGGCACGCCGCGGGTGCAGAAGAGGTCCTTGATCCCCAGCGGAATTCCGCACATCGCCGGCGCGTCGCCCTCGGCCAGGCGCGCATCGGCGGCGCGGGCCTGGTCGAGCGCGATCTCGGGCGTCGGATGGACAAACGCGTTGAGCGCGCCCGCCTCTTCGGCCGCGTTTATGCACGCCTCGGCCAGTTCGGGCGCCGCGATGTCGCGCGCGCGCAGCCGGTCGCGGGCCTCGGCGATGGTCAGCGAGGTCAATTCGGTCATCGGCTCATTCCACCACCTTGGGGACCGCGAAAAAGCCCTCGCGCGCGTCGGGCGCGTTGGCGAGTATCCTGTCGGGCATGTTGCCGTCGGTCACGGTGTCGTCGCGCCGCTTCAATCGCATCGGGGTGACGCTGACCATCGGTTCCACCCCTTCGACATCGACCTCGCCCAGCTGCTCGATGAAGCCGAGGATGGTGTTGAACTCCTGTGCCAGCGCCGGCAGGTCGGCGTCATCGACGCGGATGCGCGCGAGCTTGGCCACGCGGGCTGCGGTCTCGGTGTCGATCGACATCTGGTCGGGCCTCTCAAGGTCGGTCTCTTCGCCGCCTGCGTTTACCGCCGCGCCGGGCGCACTGCAAGCATGTGGCGGCGGCCGGCCGCGGCGAAAGGGTCCACCGGGCTTTTCTCGGGCGCGGGAATTGATAGGGTTGGTTGCACAAGACAGGGAGGTTTGCATGCAGATCACATGGCTGGGCCATTCATCCTTCAGGATCGCCATCGCCGGGCAGGTGCTGCTGGTCGACCCGTGGCTGACCGGCAACCCGATGCTGCCCGAGGACGCCCACGACGCGGCGCTCGAGGGTGCGACACATATCCTGCTGACGCATGCCCATTTCGATCACGCCGGTGACCTGCCGGGGCTGGCCAAGCGGCTGGGCGTGCCGGTGGTGGGGCAGTACGACCTGATGTCGTGGTGGGAAGAGCGCGAGGGGATCGAGGTCGTCGGTTTCAACAAGGGCGGCACGGTCGATCTGGGCGGGGTCGCGGTGACGATGGTGCACGCCACCCATTCGACCAGCATCAGTACCGAAAACGGCCCGCACGTGACCGGCAGCGAATGCGGCTACATGATCGCGGGCGAGGGGCACACCATCTATGTCTCGGGCGATACCGACGTGATGGCCGACATGAAGGTCTTCAACGACCTGCACGCGCCCGATATCGGCATCCTGTGCGCCGGCGGGCATTTCACCATGGACATGGCGCGCGCGGCCTACGCGGCGCGGACGTTCTTCGATTTCAAGACCGTAATACCCTGCCACTACCGCACCTTTCCGCTGCTGGCGCAGTCGGCCGGGGACCTGGTCAGGGCGCTCCCTGGCGTCGAGGTGATCGAGCCCGAGGTCATGCAGCCGATCGAAATCTAATCCGCCCCGCGCCTCGTTCATCCTGCCCCGAATACTCCCGCCGGAGGCGGTCCGAAGGGCAGTCAGCGGCGCTTGTCGAAGAAGCCCTTCAGCAACGCCTCCGCCTCGTCGGCGGCGATACCGTCGCAGATCTCGGGCACATGGTGGCACTGGGGATGGGAAAAGACCCGCGCCCCATGCGCGACGCCGCCAGATTTGGGGTCGTCGGCGCCGTAGCAGAGCCGCGCGATGCGGGCGAAAGAGATGGCGGCGGCGCACATCGGGCAGGGCTCCAGCGTGACGTAAAGGCTGTAGCCCGGCAGCCGCTCGCTGCCCGCCGCGCGGCAGGCCATGCGCAGGGCCAGGATTTCGGCGTGCGCGGTCGGGTCCATGAGCTCGCGCGTGCGGTTCCCGGCGGAGGCCACCGCCCGGCCGCTCGCGTCCGCCACCACGGCGCCCACCGGCACCTCGCCGCGCCGGGCGGCGGCGCGGGCCTCGCTGAGCGCCTGTTCCATGTGGCTGCGAAAGGTCATGACGCCTCATTGCCGCGAAGGCCGCGCTTTCGCAAGCGCGGCTTTTGCGCTAAGCGCGCGGGCATGAGCACCGAAAAACCCGCTGAAACGCCAAAGGGCGAACGCATCGCCAAGGTCATCGCGCGCGCGGGCCTCGCCAGCCGGCGCGAGGCCGAACGGCTTATCGCCGCCGGCCGCGTCAGCGTCAACGGCCGCGTCATCGACCGTGCCGCGCTGAACGTCACCGCCGACGACCGCATCGCCGTCGATGGCCGGCCGCTCGATTCGCCGCCGCCGCCGAGGATGTGGCTCTATCACAAGCCGGCGGGGCTCGTGAGCACGGCGCGCGACGAAAAGGGCCGCCCGACGATCTATGACGACCTGCCCGACGACATGCCGAGGGTGATGAGCGTGGGCCGGCTCGACCTCAATTCCGAGGGGCTGCTCATCCTGACCAATGACGGCGCGCTCAAGCGCCGGCTGGAACTGCCGTCGACCGGCTGGATGCGCCGCTACCGGGTGCGGCTCAGAGGGCGGCCCGACGATGCCGATTTCGCGCCGCTGCGCGCGGGGCTGGTACTGGATGGCGAGCGGTTCCAGCCGATGGCGGTGACGCTCGACCGCCAGCAGGGAGCCAATGCCTGGGTGACGGTGGCGATCCGCGAGGGCAAGAACCGCGAGGTCCGCCGCGCGATGGCGGCGCTGGGGCTGGAGGTCAACCGGCTGATCCGGGTGTCCTACGGTCCGTTTCAGCTGGGCCGGCTGAAACCCGGCGAGGTCGAGGAAATCCGCCCCAGGGTGCTGCGCGACCAGCTCGGACTGGCGCAGGAACAAGGCAGCGGCGGTCAGCCGGAAAAACCCGCCGTGCGGCGCAAGCGTCGCCCCCGGCGCGATCAGCCGGCCCCCTCGGGCCGGGCCCATCCGCGCCGATAGGCGGCGGGCGAGGCACCATAGCGCCGGCGGAACCGCTGCGAGAGCTGCGACGAGTTGGCAAACCCCGTCGCCGCCGCGATCTCGGCCACGCTGAGCCCGGTTTCGTTGAGCAGCGCATGCGCCCGCGCCACCCGCAGATCGAGATAGAACTGCGCCGGGGTGGCACCGGCATGGCGGCGAAAGAGCCGCTCCATCTGCCGGCGCGACAGGCCGACATGGCGTGCCACGCCGGCCATGTCGACCGGCTCTTCGAGGTTCTCGCGCATGTATTCCACTGCCGCCAGCAGCCGCGGATTGCGGCTGCCGATCGCCGCCGAATAGGCCGACCGCTGCGGCACAGCACGGATTTCGGACCGCCCGTGCAGGCACATGTCGGCGACGATGGCGGCCAGCCCGGCGCCGTGGTCGCGCTCGATCAGCCCCAGCATCATGTCGGTCGCGGCACTGCCGCCGCCGCAGGTCAGCAGGCCGCGGTCGTCCTCGTAGAGCATCTCGGTCGGCGCGAGGTCGGGAAAGGCCTCGACGAAGGCGGGCTGGTTTTCCCAGTGGAGCGTGAAGCGCCGCCCGCTGAGCAGCCCCGCCCGGGCCAGCGCGAAGGCGCCGGTGCAGATGCCCCCCACCCGGCAGCCGCAGGCGTGCTGCCGGCGCACCCAGGTCACCGCCCGGCGGGTGGTGCTTTCCAGCGGCTCGACCCCGCCGCAGACGAATGCGGTGGCGTCGCGGGGCACGTTGCGCAAGGGGGCGTCGGGGGTGATGGTGACGCCGCACGAACAGGTGACCGGGGCATCGTCGCCGGTCATCATGTACCAGCGGTAGAGCGTCTTGCCCGTCACCTGATTGGCCATGCGCAATGGCTCCAACGCCGAGGTGAAGGCCAGCAGCGTCAGCTTCGGCAACAGCAGAAAGTAGTAGTCGCGCGGCGGCCCGTCATAGGAAAGCGCCAGGCTGGCCGCCCCGCGCGGGACGAATGAGCGCTCTTGCATGGCTCCTCTTTACCACGCCCCCACGGCCATGCGAAACCGCCGATGAAGGGGTGGGACAACAGGGAGAAATGCCATGCGCGCAGTTCTGCAACGGGTCAGCCGCGCCTCGGTCAGCGTCGGCGGGCAGGCGATCGGGCGCACCGGGCCGGGGCTGATGATCCTCGTTTGCGCCATGCGCGGCGACGGCGAGGCCGAGGCCGACCGTCTGGCCGCCAAGGTCGCCCGGCTGCGCATCTTCGCCGACGAGGCGGGCCGGATGAACCGGTCCCTGCTCGATACCGGCGGCTCGGCGCTGGTCGTGAGCCAGTTCACTCTGGCCGCCGACACATCGCGCGGCAACCGCCCCGGCTTTTCCGCCGCTGCCGACCCCGGGGATGGCGAGCGGCTCTATGAACGTTTCGCGCACAGCCTTGCGGATCAGGGGGTGGCGGTGGAAACGGGGAAATTCGGGGCCGACATGCAGGTGGAGATATGCAATGACGGCCCGGTGACGATCTGGATCGAGGCCTGAGGGCGCCGTCATGCCCTATGAGTGGAGCACGACCCAAGACGCCGCCGGCCCCGCCCGGCGGCTGCGGCTCTGGCCGCACCGGTCGCTGCCGCGCCGGGGGTTCGCAGCCTTCGTCCTGCTGACATTCGCGCTGATCACGCTGCCGCTCTACCCGCTCCTGGGCACGGTGCTGCTGTGGGGGCTGCTGCCGTTCCTGCTGTTGGCGGTGGCGGGGGTGTGGTGGGGGCTGGAACGGTCCTACCGCGACGCGAGGCTGTCGGAGGTGCTGACCCTCGGCCGCGGCGAGGCGCGCCTGGTGCGCACCGATGCGAACGGGCGCCGGCGGGAATGGGCCTGCGAAAGCTACTGGGCGCGGGTGCAGCTTCACCGGGCCGGGGGGCCGGTGCCGGATTACGTCACGCTGTCGGGCAAGGGCCACGAGGTCGAGATCGGCGCCTTCCTGTCGCGGGACGAGCGCCGGGCGCTTTTTGCGGAACTCGACATAGCGCTGCGGCAGGCGGCCGTGCGCTGAGCCCTGTGCCAATCATCGGTGGTGGGCAAGTGCCGCGCGGTGGTATAGACTGGACCGAAGGCAACAAGAACTCCGCGGGCAGACGGGCAGCATGTTCAAATTGGCACTGGCGCTGATCGTCGGCGCAACGATTCATATCGCGCCGGCATCGGCGCAAGGCGGCGGCTTTGGCGCGCTGGCGCGGGTCGATATGGAAAAGACCCGGCTCGAGGACACGGACGACGGGCTGCGGCTGCGGCTGGGGCTGACCCAGGGGGTGCCGTTCAGGGTATTCACCCTGGCCGGGCCGCCCCGGCTGGTGCTGGATTTCCGCGAGGTCGACTGGCGCGGCGCGGAGCCCCGGACGATCGACTGGGCCGAGCGGGCCGGGGCGGTGCGCATGGGGGGCTTCCGTCCCGGCTGGTCGCGCATGGTGGTCGATC
>CAZNMK010000015.1:0-4400 GCA_964574045.1 uncultured Roseovarius sp.
CGGCCGGCACGGTCACGGTGCCGCTCTTGCGGATCGTCACCCGCCCCACCACCGCGCCGATGGCATTGGCGACGCCGGCATGATCGGGCAGGATCATCTCGCATCCCAGCCGCTCGCCGACCGCCGGGTAATAGCTCGGCGCCGAGGCCCCGAGCCCCACCACCGCCACCCCGAGCCCGGCCTCGATCCGTACCAGCCCGCGGTGCCGCCCCAGCCCGCGCTGCATCAGCGCATGGCGCGCCAGCGCATCGGCGGGCAGGCCGAAATCGGTCTCTTCCTCGGCAAAGGCGCTCTCCAGCAGGGCCAGAACGGTCTGGTGGGTCAGCCGGTCGACGATCATCCGCGCCATCGTCGCGGCATCCGGCGCCAGCCGTGTGCCGGCGCCGGTGCGTCGCCGCGCCATCAGCGCCAGCGCCAGCCGCGCGGCCTCGCCGTCCCAGGCGTCGAGCCCGCCCAGAACGTGGCTCGCGTCCGAAGGCGTGACGCCGGCCGCCTGCACCAGACCCCGCGCCACCAGCCGTTTCAGCGATGCCGCCTCGGCCCGCGTCCTCAGCGCCCCGGCCATGGGCCGCACCCCTTCGCCCAGCCGTTCCAGCAGCGCGGCATCGCGCGGCTGCAATCCGCCGGCATCGCCGCCGGCATCGCCGCCGGGCACCGCACGCAGGAACCGCGCGTCATGATCGTGCGGGGTATCGCGGCGCAACTGTTCCTCCAGCACCCGGCGCACGCAATCGGGGTCCCCGAGCGCGATCAGGCTGACCGGCACCACCCGGCGCGGGCCCAGCGCGATGCCGCCCGCAAGCCCCTCTTCGACGACCTGCACCTCGCTGTCGCCGCCCAGGCCCGTGGTGCGCATCGCCACCGCCTCGACCATGGTCCGCCAGGGGCCGACCTTGGCGCCCTCGGGGTCGATGGCCGGACGGCCGCCGCGCAAGAGCGCCACATCCGTGGTGGTGCCGCCGATGTCGGAAACCAGCGCGTCGCTGGCCCCGGTCAGCCAGCGCGCGCCCACCAGGCTCGCCGCCGGGCCGCTGAGGATAGTCTCGATCGGCCGTTCCATCGCCTGCGCGGCCGAAATGAGCGCCCCGTCGCCGCGCACCACCATCAGCGGCGCCTCGATCCCGAGCGCCGCCAGCTTGTCCTCGGCCTTGGCAATGAGCCGCGCGATCATCCCGATCAGCCGCGCGTTCAGCACCGCCGTCAGCGCCCGCCGCGGCGCCCCGAGCCGCGCCGACAGGTGGTGCGAGCACGACACCGGCCGGCCCGTCGCCGCGCGGATCATCTCGGCCGCGGCGTTCTCGTGCGCGGGGTTGCGGGTGGCGAACCGCGCCGCCACCGCATAGGCCGAAACGCCCCGGTCGGTGCGCAGCCAGTCCGCCAGCGCCGCCCGGTCGAACGGTGCCGCCTCGGCCCCGGCATGGTCGTGCCCGCCAGACAGCACCAGATCCGGGTCGCCCGCCAGCGCCTCGCGCAACCCGTGGCGGTTGAGCTCGCCCTCGGAAAACCCGATGGCGATCAGCGCCACGCGCCCGCCCTGGCCCTCGACCAGCGCGTTGGTCGCGAGCGTCGTCGACAGCGCCGCCATGCCGATATCGCCCGGCGCCACCTTGCCCCGGCCGATCGCCGCCTCGACCGCCGCGCCGATCCCCTCCGCCAGGTCGTGCCGCGTGGTCAGCGCCTTGGCGCTGGCCAGCACCTCGCGCTCGTCGCGGATCAGCACCGCGTCGGTATAGGTTCCGCCGGTATCCACCCCCAGCATCAGCGCCATCGGCCCGCCCTCCTTGTCCTGCCCCTGACGGGATAGGCCGCCCCTCAGCCCCGCGCCTGCCCGTTTGCGGCATCTTCCAGTCGCTTCAGCGCCCAGGCGGCGGCATCCGCCACCGCCGGGTCGGGGTCGTCCAGCAGCGCCCGCGCCGCGCCCGCCAGCGCCGGATCGCCGGAATTGCCGATGGCGTAAAGGACGTTGCGCACGAAACGGTCGCGCCCGATCCGCTTGACCGGCGAACCCGAAAAGAGCGCGCGGAAGGCGGCATCGTCGAGCGCCGCAAGCTCCGCCAGCCGCGGTGCGCGCAGGTCGTCGCGGGCGTGATACTTCACCTCGCGCGCGGCCTTGGCGAACTTGTTCCAGGGGCAGGCCGCCAGGCAATCGTCGCAGCCGTAGATGCGGTTGCCCAAGAGCGGCCGCAGTTCCTCGTCCACCGGCCCCTTGTGCTCGATGGTCAGATACGAGATGCAACGCCGCGCATCGAGCTGAAAGGGCGCCGGAAAGGCGCCCGTCGGACAGGCGTCGAGACAGGCCCGGCAGGCGCCGCAATGCTCATGCTCGGGCTCGTCGGGCGCAAGCTCGAGCGTGGTAAAGATCGAGCCCAGGAAGAACCAGCTGCCCAGCCGGCGGCTCAACAGGTTGGTATGCTTGCCCTGCCACCCGAGCCCCGCCGCCTGCCCCAGCGGCTTTTCCGGCACCGGCGCGGTGTCGACGAAAACCTTGACCCCCGCCGGCGGGTCGCCGCCCGCCTCGGCGATCAGCCAGCGCGCCAGCCGCTTCAGCCGCTTCTTCATCACGTCGTGATAGTCGCGGCCCCGCGCATAGACCGAGATCGTCCCCCGGTCGCGCCGCGCAAGCGTTTCCGTCGGGTCATGCCCCGGCGTATAGCTCTCGGCCAGCATGATCACCGAGCGCGCCTCGGGCCACAGCGCCGCCGGATCGCCGCGCCAGTGCGTGCGCTCGGCCATCCACCCCATCTGCCCGTGCCGCCCCCTGGCCAGGAACTCGGCCAGCCGCGCCGGGACATGGCCCACGTCCCAGGGCCGGCAGATGCGCGCCTCGTCAAAGCCCTCATCGAGCGCCCGCGCGACAAGCCTTTGCTTCAGGTCATCCATCATCCGGCCGCAAATACCTCGGGGGAGTCCCGGACAGGGTCCGGGACGGGGGCAGCGCCCCCCGCCGCCGCCGGGGCTCAGAAATCGAGGTCGGCATAGTGCGCCGGCGGCGGAAAGCCCGGCACCTGGTCGGCGAGGATGCCGCGAAAGGCCGGGCGCGACTTGATCTTGGCGTACCAGTCCCTGACCGTCTCCGAGCGGTTCCAGTCGACGTCGCTGATATAGTCCAGCGCGCTCAGATGCGCGGCCGCCGCGAAATCCGCCAGCGTCATCACGTCGCCCGCCAGCCATCGCCGCCGGTCGAGCAGCCAGGCCATGTAATCGAGGTGGAACTTGATCGCCCGCGCGCCGGCCTTGACCCTGGCGCTGTCGGGAAAGCCCTGCTTCATCATCTTCTTGTTCACCCGCTCGTAGAGCAGGTTCGCGGTCACCTCGGCATGGAACTTGTCGTCGAACCACGCCACCAGGCGGCGCACCTCGTAGCGCGCCTCCGCCGCGCGGGGCATCAGCGGCGGCTCGGGGAACTTTTCCTCGATGTATTCGCAGATCGGCGTGCTTTCGGACAGGAACCGGTCCTCGAGCTTGAGAACCGGAACCTTGCCGGCGGGATTGCGGCGCAGGAATTCCGGCGCCTTTTCCCAATAGCGTTCCTCCACGAGTTCGCATTCGATCCGCTTTTCGGCCAGGCACAGCCGGACCTTGCGGCAAAAGGGCGAAAGCGGGACGTGATAGAGCTTGGCCATGACCCAATTCTTTCCGAAACTCCGAGGCCACCCCTCCTTGCCCCGAATGGCGGGGCAGTTCAATCCTCGAAACAGGCCGCGCGCCCGTCGCGGCGGATGGTGGCCGCCCCGTCGCGGATCATCGCCGCGCGCCGTCCGAGCGCCGGCCCCGGCCGCACGGCAGAGCGTTCCTTGGGGTTGGGCAGCACCGCCGCCAGCCGCGCCGCCTGATCGGCGGTCAGCGCCTTGGGCGTGACGCGGAAATAGTGCCACGCCGCCGCCTCGACCCCGAAAACGCCCTCGTCGAACTCGGCCACGTTCAGGTAGACCTCGAGAATGCGCCGCTTGGGCCAGGCGAGTTCCACCAGCGGCGTGATCACCGCCTCCAGCGCCTTTCGGACCCAGCTGCGGCCGTGCCACAGATAGACGTTCTTGACCGTCTGCTGGGTGATGGTCGAGGCGCCGCGCCCGGCGCCCTCTGCTATCGCGGTGCGGATCGCGGCCATGTCGAACCCCCAATGGACGCAGAAGTTGGCGTCCTCGGCCGCCACCGCCGAGCGCGCCATCACCGGGGCGATGCCACTCATCGGCACCCAGACATGTTCGATACTGCCCAGCCTCGCCGCCTCCTGGCGCATGTAGAGCGTCCTGGGCGGTTTCACCGCGCGATGGGCGACGATGGCAAGGACCGCCACCACGACCAGCGCCAGCACCGCCCTGCCGGACCAGCGCCAGACCCAGCGCAGCGGGTGCAACCGACGCGACGGGCGCGATCTGCGTGCTTTCCTTGCGGTTCTT
>CAZNMK010000015.1:4410-15742 GCA_964574045.1 uncultured Roseovarius sp.
TCCCCGCTACCGCGCGCGCCGCCGGCTTTCAATAGCCGCGGCGGCCGTGCCGGGGGCGGGTTGAGCGCGGCGACTGTCGCATTTGTGTTGGCCAGCGCCCGCTTGCGGCGGCTAGGCTCGCGCCCGACGCCAGCAACCAGGATGACCCCGCCATGCCCGCCGCCGCCTATCCCACGCTCCTCTCGCCCGTCCGGCTGCGCCACAAGACGCTCAGGAACCGCGTCGTCTTCGGTCCCCACACCGTCAACATGGCCGAGAACGGCCTGCCCGGCGACCGCCACCTGGGCTATTACCGCGAACGCGCCCGCGGCGGCGCCGGCATGATCGTGGTCGAGCCCTCGCCCGCCCACCGCACCGGGGTGCTGACGCGGGGCAACTTCCTGGCCGAGGACGACGCCGTCATCCCCCATTTCCGCCGCATTACCGAGGCCTGCCACGATCACGGCACCGTCATTCTGCACCAGATCTACCATGTCGGCGGTCACGGCGATCAGGACAACTCCTGGCTGCCCTACTGGTCGCCCTCGGGCTTTGCCTCGATGCACGATCCCTGGGGCAGCCACGCCATGACCGGGGCCGAGATCGAGGAGACGATCGAGGCCTTCGTCGCCGCCGCGCTGCGCGACCGCGAGGCCGGCTTCGACGGGGTCGAGGTCTACGCCGCCTACAACTGCCTGGTCGATCAGTTCTGGTCGCCCCTGACCAACCGGCGCAGCGACCGCTGGGGCGGGAGCCTCGAAAACCGCATGCGCTTTTCGGTCGAGATCCTCGAACGCATGCGCCGCGCGGTGGGCGAGGATTTCATCATCGGCCTTACCGTGTCGGGCGCCGAACCCACACCCGCCGGTCTCAGCCTCGAGGACAAGCAGGAAATCCTGAGCCTGCTCGACGCGCGCGGGCTCATCGACTACGTCTCCTGCGGCACGGGGTCGTACCTGCACGATTTCGGCAAGATCGTTCCCAGCTTTCACTACGCGATGAAGCTCGGCGCCTCGGACGCGGCGGCCTACAAGTCGGTGCTGAAGAACGCGCTGGTCACCGCCGAGGCCCGCATCAAGACGCCCGAAAACGCCGAAGAGGTGCTCTCCTCGGGCGCGGCCGACATGGTCTCGATCGTGCGCGGGCAGATCGCCGATCCGCACTGGACGGCCAAGGCCGCGTCGGGGCGGCGCGGCGACATCCGCCCCTGCATTTCCTGCAACCAGCTCTGCATCGGGCGCCGGATGCGCGACTATTACGCCTCGTGCCTGGTCAACCCCTCGGTCTCGCGCGAATACGAATGGGATGGCGATAGGGCCGCCCCCGCAGGCACCCCGCGCGAGGTGCTGGTCGTCGGCGGCGGCCCGGCCGGGCTCGAGGCCGCGCGCGCCGCCGCCGAACGCGGCCACCGCGTGCGCCTCGTCGAACGGCAGGCCGAGCTGGGCGGCCAGTTCCGCCTCGCCGCCGGCCAGCCCGAGCGCGGCGAGATCGCGCAACTGCTGACCTGGTACCAGCGCCAGCTCGAGCGCCACCAGGTGCGCATCGACCTGCGCCACGAGATCACCGCCGACGAGATCCGCCAAAGCGGCGCCGACGCGGTGATCCTCGCCAGCGGCTCAAAGCCCGACCGCGGCGGGTTCCAGCGAGCGCTGATGCATCTCGACCGGCTGCCAGGGGCGGAGCAGAACAACGTCTGCACCGTCCATGACGTGCTCGACGGTTCGGTCGTTCCGGGCACCAACGTGCTGCTCGTCGACGATATCGACGGCTGGTGGCCGGCCTCGGGCACGGCGCTGCACCTCGCCGCCCAGCGCCACATGGTCACCGTCGCCACCGCCTCGGAAAAGGCCGCCGGCAAGCTGGACACGAGCCTCACGGGCGACACCACCCGCGCGCGCTTCATGCAGATGGGCGTCGAGGTGCTGCTCGCCACCGCGGTCGAGAAGTGGGCGGGCAATACCGCAACGCTGGTGAACCTCTACACCGGCGACCGCGAGGAACGCGATTTCGACAGCCTGGTACTGGCCTGCACCAACGCCGCCGACACCGCGCTCGCGGATGCGCTGGCGGACGCGCCGATGCCGGTGCACGTGCTGGGCGACGCGCTGGCGCCGCGCACCGCCCATATGGCGATCTACGAGGGGAAGATCTAGCTGTGTCGCGCTAGATCGGGAACGCCCGCGCCCCGGGCCCGATCCGGGGCCTCGGCGTCTACCCGCACCGATTTGCCGCGACACGCTATAGGGCGCCGATCCGACTGGATCAGGCCCGGCGGCCGCGGATCGCCAGCAGCCGGCGCCGGAAACGGCCCCAGCCGGTCGTGACTTCGGCATCGTAGCCGGCCCCGAGCCCGATCCCGGTCTCTGCCGCGATCTCGAAGCGCTCGGCCACAAGCCTGCGCAGCTCGCGCGCCGCCAGCGGGCGGAACGGCCCCTGCAGCGGCACCTGCCCCAGGCTTTCCTCCTCCCGCCATTTGCGCCCGTAGCGCGACGTCATGTTTCGGCTGCTGACAAGGATGGTGCCTCCGGGTTTCAGCAGGCGGCGGGCCTCGTCGAGCATCCCCTGCGGATCGGGGGTGTGTTCGAGCGATTGCGGAAAGCAGATCGCGTCGAGAGCGGCATCGCCGAAAGGCAGGCGGCCGTTCTCGGAAAGATGGAAATCGGTGGTCGACAGGTCGCACCCCTCCCGGCGCAGGCGTTCGCGGATGAAGTCGATGTTCATCGGCGACAGTTCCACGATATCGAGCCGGGCCGATGGCGGCAGATGGCGGCGCAGGACGGCGGTGCTGGTCCCGCCCCAGGGCATGATTTCCGCCACCCGGGCATCGGGCGCGACCGGGCCGAGCAGGTCCATCTCGCGCAGGGTGGCATCGCCGTGCCGGGCCGAACGGAAAACCCCGGCAACCGGCGATTTCGCCCACACCGAAACGCCCCGCAGATCGGCGATCTGCGCCCAGCTCCACCGCGCGGGATCCCACTCGGCAAAGGGGTTGTCGTGGTTCTTGATGCGCTCGACCGGATAGGCGTCGGCGGGCTTCACCGGATAGATCGTGTGGGCCGGCCGCTGAAACGTCTCGAACGACAGGATGGTCGAGGTCGGACGGCGCGGCGCCTTGAGCGCAAGCGCGTCCTCGGCCGCCCGGCCGATGGCCAGCGCGCCCAGCAGTTCGAATATCGGCGGCAGTTCGAGCATCTCGTGCAGGGCGGCATGATCCCCGATACCCGCGTTCCAGATGCCGGAATACCCCCTCAGATGCGCGCTGAGAAGCATGTGATAGGCGGCGGCGGCGACCGACTGCACGACCGAGTAGTTGCGATGCGCCCATCCCTTCTGAAAGGTGAGATAGATCAGCGCGCCGCAGTCCGAGAAATGCGGGTTGCCGCCGGCGATCTCGCACGCGCGCCGCAGCCTGGCGCGGTCGGTGACGACTATGAAATGCCATTGCTGCTGATTGCACGAAGATGGCGCCTCGGTTCCGTCCACCACGATCTGCCGCAGCACCTCCGGGTCCATTGCCGACCCGTCAAAAGACCGGCAGGACCGGCGCGACGCCAGCAAATCCAGTACCTTCTCAGCGTCGAAGGACGGGCGGTCCTGTTTCAGTTCGACAACCGGCGACATCGCAGACTCCTGTTCCGCTGGCCTTGACGGACAATCTATCCTCGTGCACAGAAATGTAAACTGTCGACATATGGGGCCAGACGAATCCGGGCGACGGGCTCCTGGCGGCAATGCCTTCGTCCGGGCACGGGATCGCCGGAGAAAAGCCTTGCCGTGCCAGAGGAAAAACCTTGTTGCCGGAACCGCCGGTTGCTGCATCCTTGCGGGGAACCGCCCCGTGCGCGAGGTTTCGCGAATCGCGAAGGGCGCAAAGGCCGAAGGCAGTCCCCTTGTCGCCGCCGTCGTCGCGGCGGAACCGATGAGCCGCGAGAAGGCGATCCGGGCGCCCAGGGGCGCGCATGGGCACCGACGCAAGCGCCTCGGTGCAACCTGAAAGCAAAGAGAGAAGAACGAGATCATGACAAACCCGTCCCGATACCAGGCCGCTTCGGAAAACCTGCACACACTGACGGAATGGAGCGCCGGGCTGAGCCATGACGACGTGCCGCCCGCCATCCGCCGGCGCGCGGCGCTGATCCTGCTCGACGACCTCGGGGCGATGGTGGCGGCGCGCGACGAGCCCGAGCTGGCGGCGCTGCGCCGGCGGATAGAAGCCGCGGCCGGGCCGGGCGAGGCCACCGTGTTCGACGGCGCCGGCCGCCGGGTGGACCGCTATACCGCCGCCCTCGGCAACGGCACCGCCGCCGACTGGTGCGAGCTCGACGGCGGCTACCGGCCGACCATCTGTCACGCCGCGCTCTATGTCATTCCCGCGCTTCTGGCCGAGGCCGAGGCGACGGACGCCCGCGCCGGCGACATGCTCGTCGCCCTGCTGGTCGGCTACGAAACCGTCGCCCGCATCGCCCGCGCCTATGCCCTGCCCGGCCTGACCATCCACCCCCATGGCGGCCTTGCCACCATCGGCGCGGCCGCCGCCATCGCCGGGCTGCGGGGGCGTTCGGCGGCGCAGGCGGCGGCGGCGATCAACTCGGCCGCGACGATGGTGCTTCCGGGTCCGTTCCGGCACGCGGTCGACGGCGCGCTGATCCGCAACGCCTGGCCCGGCGTCTGCGCGCAGAACGCCCTGCGCGCCGTCGACTGGGAGGAAATCGGCGTCGCCGGCACCGCCACCGGGCTGAGCGAGGTTCTGTCGGGGATATTCGGGGCCGACATCGACCCCGGCGAACTGACGCGCGGACTGGGCGAGGCCTGGGCGGTGGAGGACGGATACCACAAGATGCACGCCTGCTGCCAGTACGGCCACTCGACGGTCGAGGCGATCGCGGACGCCATCGGCCCAGGCCAGCGGCCGGACCCGGCGGATGTGCGGACGATCCGTATCGAAACCCACGAAAACGCGCTCAAGCTCGACAACCCGCGGCCGGCAACGACGCTCGCGGCGAAATTCTCGATCCAGCACATCGCCGCGGCAAGTCTTTGCTTCGGACATGCCGGGGCCAAAGCCTTTCACGCCGCAACGCTGCGCGATCCGGCCGTCGATGCGCTGCGCGCCAGGGTCGAGATCGCGGCGTTCGAGCCGGCGATGCCCGCCCCCAACGATCGCCCGTCGCGGGTGACGATCGCGCTGAAGGACGGGGGCGAACTGCGCGGCGAATGCCTCAGCGCGCGGGGCGGCAAGGACCGCCCCTTCAGCGAGGAACAGATCCGCGACAAGGCGGCGGCCAACCTCGACGACGCCTATCCCGGCGCCTCCGGGCATCTTTTCGCGCTGCTCGACGGCGACCATGCGCCCGACCTCACCTGGCGCAGCCTCGTCGCGGCCTTCGCGCGGCGCTGACACACGGCGACGGCACGGTGCGCCGAAAAGGCGCGCCGTGCCTTCGGCAGAGACCGGCCGGCCCGGACGGACCGTCGGTGCGCCTCACTTGACGAAGGAGGGCACGAAGGTGACGATCTCGGGAAACACGATCAGCAGGATCAGCACCAGGGCCTCCATCAGGATGAACGGCCCGACCCCGGCAAAGACATCGCCCAGCGCCAGCGGCACCGGCGAGGCGCTGCGCACGACATAGACGTTCAGCCCCACGGGCGGCGTTATCAGCGAGATTTCCGCCATCTTGACGGCGATGACGCCCAGCCACACCGGATCGTAACCCACCGAGGTCATGACCGGGAACATGACCGGCAGCGTCATGATCATGATCGCGATCGGCTCGATGAACATGCCCAGGAACAGGAACAGCAGGGCGAAGGCGGCAAGATAGAACGACGGCGGCATGCCGAGCCCCAGCACGTATTCCGAGATCGCGCTGACGAGGCCGGTATAGGTGAGAAAGCGGGCGAACAGCATGCCGCCGATCAGCACCGTGAAGATGGTCGAACTGGTGATGACCGCGTCGCGGAAGGTCTCGGCAAAGACCTCCCTGCTGGCGCGCCGCTTGAGAAAGACGATCACGAAGGCGCCGAAGGCGCCGACGGCACCGGCATAGGTGGGGATGAAGAAACCCCCGTAAATGCCGCCGATGACCAGCGTGAAGAGGATCGTGATCCCCCAGATATTGCGCAGCGACCGGATCTTTTCGGACCTCGGGATAACCTTTTCGGGCACCGGCGCGATCTCGGGCCTGAGCCGCGCCATGACGTAGATGCCGGTGAGAAAGACCATCGCCGTCAGGATGCCGGGAACCAGCCCCGCGACCAGCAGAACGCCCACGGACTGTTCGGTTATGATCGCGTAGATCACCATCAGCACGCTCGGCGGGATCATCGCCGCCAGGGTGCCGGACGCGGCGATGCAGCCCGCGCTCAGCCGCTTGCTGTAGCCCAGCGCCGTCATCTCGGGCATGGCCATGCGCGTGAAGACGGCGGCGTTGACGATGGTCGATCCCGATGCCGCGCCGAACGCCGCCGAGGCGATCGTGGTCGTCATCGCCAGCCCGCCGGGCAGCCGCGACACCCAGTTGTAGGCCGCGGTATAGAGATCGGTGGTCAACTGCGCCTGGGTGGCCATCGACCCCATCAGGATGAAGAGCGGGATGACCGCCAGCGTGAACGAATTCGTGGTCGAGAACGGAACCGTCGTCAGTTGCGCCATCGCCCCGAATGAGCCGATGGTGAGATAGATCCCCAATAGCCCGCCAAGCCCGAGCGAGACGCCGATATGGGCGCCGGAGATGAGCAGGATCGCGATGACGCCGACGACGATCAGCGCTGCCGTGACTGGATCGAGCACTCGTCTTGTCCCTTTCGTCTGATGCCTGTGCGTTCAGCCGCCGGCGGCGATGTCGAAATCGCGCGGATTGCCGAAATTCCAGATGTCCCGAATCAGGTCGACCGTCAGCACGACGATGAGCAGCGCGCTCCCGAACACGAGCGAAAACCGGGCCGGATAGAGCGGCAGCCGCACCAGCCCTGTCGTGGCCTCCCCGCGCTCGAGACTGAAGAGCGCCTCGTTCCAGCCCTGCCATGTCAGCAGCGAAAAGAACAGGATGCCCGCCAGGGCGGCAAAGATGTCCATCGTCGAGCGCAGCCTCGGGCCGGCAAGAATGTAGAACAGTTCGACCCTGAGATGCCGCTGGCGGATCTGCGCATAGGCGAGCCCCCCGAAGACGATCAGGACCATCGTGCTCTCGGTGATCTCGAACGCCCCCAGCAGGGGACGGTTGAACCAGGTGCCGACCACGTCGCCGACCCCCAGGAACATCGAGATCATCAGCCCGACACCGCCAAGCATCACGGCAAGAAACGCCAGGTATTCCAGTATCTTGGAAACTGTCTTCATGATGCCCCCCCCGCGGCGGTCCGGGCGGCGGGGCCGCCCGGACGATTGTCGCCTCGATACGTCAGTCGGCGGTGAGTTCGCGCCACTTCGCCGCGACCCCGGCGGCGGCTTCGCCCTTGCCGGCCGCGGTCAGCTCCTCGACCCACTGCTGCAACAGGTCGGGCGTCGCCGCCTTCCAGTCGTCGAGATAGGTATCGGTGATGTCGACGATGTTGGCGCCTTCCGCCGCCATCCGCTCGCCCGCCGCCTTCTCGTTCGCGTTCACCTCCTCGAGGTACTTGTCGCCGGCGATCTTCGCTTCTTCGAGGATGATGGTGCGGATGTCCTCGGGCAGGCTCTGCCAGCGGTCCTCGTTGATGACGATCATGTGACCGACCATGGCCAGCGAGTGTCCGCACATGTTGGGGCCGGGCTCATAGAGCCGGTAGGCCTCGATATTGCCGAGGTTGACGAAACCGTAGTCGAGGGTGCCGCGCTCGAGCGCCTCGTACTGATCGCCCGATCCCATCGACAGCGGCACCGCGCCGACGGCGGTCATCATCTTGGGAATGTCCGAGCCGAAGGTGCGGATCTTCTTGCCCTTCAGCCCTTCCATGGTCTTGCAGTCATCCGACGGCCCGACGGTGTAGTATTCGCCGAGCGGCTGGTGAAACAGCCGGCGCACATTGAGGTCGCTCAGCTCGTTGGCGAATGCCGGCAGGTTCTCGTACGAATAGTTGGCGACTTCGATCGCCTCGGTCGAGGATTCGAAAATGAACGGGATCTGCAGCGCCTTCGAGAACAGCAGGTCGTCGGCGAAATATCCCGGCACGATCGCCCCGAGGTCGATCGCCCCGCGGCTGACGAGGGTGAGCAGTTCGTTGCCCGCCCCGAGGCCGCCCGAATAGACCGTGTTGAATTCAACCCGGCCGTCGGTACGTTCTTCGACCGCCTTCGCGAAATCCTGCTCGGCCTTGACGAACGGGCTGTTGGGCAGGTAGTGCCCCCAGTTCAGCCGAAATTCCTGCGCAGTCGCCGCAGTCGCCATCCCGATGATCGAGGCGCCAATGGCCCCGCAAACGATCGTTTGGATATTCATGTGACTTCTCCCTTTTTTGACGTGTGTTTCGCAGGCTGGAAACGTTCCTGCAAGTTCCGGACAAAGGCGGGTCCGATTAGACCACAGGCGCCAACTTCGCCCAGCAAAGAAATTCCTTACGGCGCCTTCAAAAAATCGTTCCTCCCCTTGCCGATGGCGCATTCCCCGATGCCGCCCGTCGCCGCCCGCGCGAAGGCGTCGAACGGCATCGTCCCTTCTATCTTGTCGGTCCGCCGCCGTTTCGCCGCCACAGCCCCGCCACCAGCGGCGCGCCGACGATCACCACGACGATGCGTGTGACGTGATGGGTGACGACAAAGGCGACGTCGGCGCCGGCGACGATGGCCAGCACCGCCATTTCCGCCTGCCCGCCCGGCGAGAACGCCAGCAGCGCCTCGAGCGGCGGCGCCCAGCCCATTCCGGCCGCCAGTTCGGCAAAGCCGAGCGCCAGCGCCCCGAGGATCGCGCAGTAGACAATCCCGGCCAGCACGTCGACGCGGATTTCCCGCGCCACCACGCCGGTGTACTTGGCCCCGATCGAGGCGCCGATGAAGAACTGCGCGGCGAGGATCGCCTCCGCCGGCGGCCGGTGATGCAGCAGGCCGCCCAGCGAGAACGCCGCCGCCAGCACCAGCGGCCCCAGGATCGACGCGCCAAAGAGCCCGATCCGCTCGGCCCCGAGCCACCCGGCGACAGCGCAGACCGCCATCAGCGCCATTTCCCCGGCGGGGACCGCCGCGATCGGATCGCCCGGAGGCGCGTCGAGCGGCTGGCCGAACGCCGTCAGGATGAGAAACGGCACCAGGGTGACGATGACCAGCACGCGCGTGGCGTGGATCAGCGAGAGGGCGCGCACGTCGGCGCCGGCCTCTTCGCCAAAGATCACCATGTCCTGGAAACCGCCCGGCATCGCGGCGTAAAAGCTGGTCGGCCGGTCGAAGCGGCATACCCGCCGGAAAAACGGGTATCCCAAAGCGCCGGCAAGAGCCGTGTAGGGAACCACCAATGCGACCGACCATGCCATCTCGGGCAGACGGCCCAGCAGCGCCGGCGTGATCGCCGCCCCGACCGCGACGCCCAGGATCGTCCGCATGCCGGTGCCCAGGCGCCCCATGTCGCGCATCCGGACGCCCAGCAGCGCCGCGCCCAGGCAGGCAAAGATCGGCCCCAGCAGGAACGGCAGCGGCAGCGACAGCGCATGAAACGCCCCCGCCCCGGCCAGGGCGACGCCCGCGGTCGGCAGCCGCGGAACGATCGCGGTTGCGCCGTGCTGGTGCCATCTCATACCCCCTCCCGTCCCGGCGTTCCGGACCCGGTCCCGGGACCATCGTCCGGGATCGGGCGTTGCTCTGCGTTCTGTTGACAGTTTACACCTTATCCACCGCCTGTCAACGGCTCCCCCGCGCCCGGCCCGGTCATGGCGCGCGCGTTCAGCTGCCCGGAACGATCCCCGGCTTCATGTTCGCGCAATGGTCGTAGACCTCGCCCACCGTCGTCAGCCACAGCTCGTCGCGGTGGCGCAGGATGTGCTCCAACGCCCTGCGCAGGGCCCTCAGCCGGAAGGGCTGGCCGATGATGAAGGGATGCGTGACCACGGTGAAGACCAGCGGCCGCCGGCGCGACTGGAGCAGCATCTCGTCGAACTGGTCGACGATCATGCGCTCGAACGACATCGCGCTTTCCTGGCGGAACACCATGGTGGGCGAATCGTTGATTTCCACCGAATAGGGCACCGACAGGATGCGACCGGCGCGCGTGCGCATCCAGAACGGCTGGTCGTCGGCGGGCCAGTCCAGCATGAAGCGGTATCCGGCCTCGGCCAGCAGGTCGAGCGTGACCTCGGTCTGCGCGAAATAGGGCCCCATCCATCCTTTCGGCCGATACCCCAGATTGGCGACGAATTCCTCGGACGTCTCGGCGATCAGCCGGCGCTCGCCTTCTTCGTCGTAGTCGTCCAGCCGCTCGCCGTTGGTGCGGCCGTGGGCGACGACCTCGTCGCCGCGCGCGACGATCCGGTCGCGGATCTGGGGGTACATCGTCAGCACCGCCGAATTGGCGTTGTGCGACGCAGGCAGCCCCATCTCGTCGAGCAGATCGAACAGATACCACTGCCCGACCCGGTTGCCGTAGTCCCGCCAGGCGTAGTTGCGGTGCGTCTGGGCCGCGCCCAGCACCGCGCTGTCCGAGCCCAGCCCCTCGCGGTAGGCAAAGACCTCGATGTTGTTGCACAGACAGACAGCCAGCCGCTTGCCGCCCGGCCAGGAATAATCGGGCCGGTCGGGCAGCGCGCTGTAGTCGTATCGGTCGTGTTGGCGGAGCGTCATCTCAGATTTCCTCGAAATATCGTTGCAGCGTCCCGACGTCGCGGCCTTGGGTCAGGCCGAGCATCAGCAGGATGCGCGCCTTGTGCGGGGTCAGGTCGCCGCCGGCGATCCAGCCCGCCTCGCGCAGCGCCTGCCGCCGCGCCACCCGGCCGCTGCCGGCGCGGCTGCACTGGACCACGGCGATGCCGCCGCGCGCAACCTCTTCCAGCGCCGCGCGCTCGTCGGGGGAGGTCAGGCCGGGGGCGAAACCGGCCGAGATCAGCCCCTCGGCCCCCGCCGCCACGCAGGCGCGCGCCATCACCCCGTCGCCGCCGGCGACGGCGTATAGCACATCGACCCGCGGCAGGTCGGCGGCGGGGGCAAAGCGCAGCCCGCTGCGCCGCGGCCGGCGGTGCAGCACCACGCGGTCGTTGTCGACCACGCCGACCGCGCCCCAGGACCCGGACTGGAACGCCTCGAGCCGGTAGGTCGAACGCTTGGCGACGTCGCGCGCGGCATGGATGGTGTCGTTGAGCACCGCCAGCACGCCGCAGCCGCGGGCCTCGGGCGCGATCGCGGTGCGCAGCGCGGCGGCGGCATTGGCCGCCGCATCGCTGCCGAGGCTGCCCA
>CAZNMK010000016.1:0-15654 GCA_964574045.1 uncultured Roseovarius sp.
GGCTCAGCCGGCCGGGGCAGGAGCCGCTGCCGCGGGCGATGTTCGGCGTGGCCGGCAGGGCCGCGGCCTCGGGCTGTGGCGGCTCGGGTTCGGCATCCGCCTGCGGCATCGCGAGACTGGCCAGCCGGATGTTCTCTATCGCCGGCTCGGCCCCGGCCGGGGCTGGCGCGGTGTCGAGCCCCGCCGGCCGCAGGCGCGGACGCAGGCCGGCGCTGCGCGTCGTTTCGGCCTCCTCCGCCGCAGGGGTGCCGGGCCGGGCCGGGGGCACCGCGGCGGGCCGGCCCAGAAAGACGCGCGACAGGGGCGATGCCAGGTCGTCGCGCAGCCGGGTGCCCGAGGGAACCAGCGCCGCCAGCCGCGGGGCCGCGGCGCCGGGCCTGGCATCGGGCCGGCCGGTCCACAGCGCCGGCGCGGCCTCGACCGCCGGGCGGGGCAATTCGGCCGCGACCTCGGCCCCGATCGCCGGGGGAGCGAATACCTGGTGGCGCATGGCAAAGGCACCGGCGCCGATGGCGGTCATGCCGAGCAGATAGGAACAGATGATTGCCGCGCCCTTCGGTGCGGCACGCCTGGGCAGGCCGCGCTGCGCGCCCTGCTTCAGAAGGAGAGGAGCATCGTTTGTCATCACTGTCCCTTAGAAGCGAATGTTTGATGCTTCAACAACACGGTCAACTCCGACCTTGCGGCGCGGGTCCAAGCGGCGGGAAACCGCCCATCGGACACGGCTTGCGCAAGGATCGGCCGGCGCTGCCCTGCACGCGGCACATATCCGGCATGCTGCAGCTGCATTCGAGGGGCGCCATCGGCGGCCGGGCGGCAAAGACCGGTAGCTTTTTGCGCCCGGTGCTGGCAGATTTGCCCCGACAGGGGGCGTGCGCCCGCGCGGGCGGCGGCGGAATTGAACGAAGGAATTCGGTATGCGGTATTTCAGCGGGTTCGCGGCGGTCATCGGGGCGGCGGTCATTGCGTCGACTGGGCAGGGGCTGGCGCAGCCCGCTGCGGCGGTCGAACGGTGTCACGAGATCGCCGGCCTGCCCGACAGCGGCGCCCCCGTCAGCCGCGAGGCGCTGGCCGCGCATTTCGGCCGCCTGGGCGAGGCGCGCGCGCATTGCGAGGCGGCGGCGATCGGTCCCGACCCCGACACCGAGGCCCTGTTTCACCTTGCCGTTATCATGCAGCGCGAGGGCGTGCACGAACGCGCGCTCGAGGTCTTCGCCATGGCCGCCGAGGCGGGGCTCGCGGCGGCGCATACCAAGCTGGGGGATTACCACAATTTCGGCATCGGCCCGGTGCCCGAGGATCACGCCCGCGCGGTGGCCGAATACGAAAAGGCCGCCGCTGCGGGCGACGCGCCGGCCAAGGCGACGCTGGCGATCATGCACCAGATCGGTCGCGGCGTGCCGCAGGATTTCGACCGCATGGTCGCGCTGCTGAAGGAGTCCGCCGATGCCGGTTATCACTTTGCCCAGTTCCGCCTGGCCGAGCTCTACATGAACCCGGGCGCGATCCCCGCCGGGCTGGCGCAGAGCCTCGGACTGCCCGACCCGATCGCGGCGGCGCAGCTTTACGAACGGGCGGCGGCGCAGGGCAGCGCCGAGGCCGAGGCGGCGCTGAAGGAGTTCTATGACGGCGGTGCGGGCTTCGACGACCCCGAGGTCAAGATGAAATGGCTGCGCCACGGCGCGCAGAACGGCGACGCCCAGGCGATGAACGCGCTCGGTTTCATGTACGAGCGCGGCGACGGGGTCGATTACGACCCGGTCCGCGCCGCCGAGCTGTATATAGAGGCGCTCAAGACCGGCGATCTGCCGGTCTCGCAGCTGCGCGGCACCGTCAACGGCTACCAGGCGCGGTGGGACCGCGAGACCGCGATCAATTTCCAGAACATCCTGCAATACCTGGGCTATTACAACGGCGCGCTCGACGCCATCGTCGGCCCCGGCACGCTGGGAGCGGCGCAGCGGTTGGCGCAGGGGGGGTGAGCGCGCCCCGACCGGATATCGCGTAAACCTCCTGTGGACCGGGGCGGGTGTTTCCGATCGAGTGACGGCGGTCAGATCCGCAGCTTCTTGAACACCGCCTCGGGGATCGAGCGGATCACCAGCATCACCAGCCGCCAGACCGGCTTGACATAGATGACGTTGCGCCGCGTGCGCACCGCGCGCAGCACCGCGCGGCCCACGGCCTGCGGCTGGGCGGTCAGGCGTTCGGGCAAATCCATGCCCTCGGTCATGGCCGTGGCGACAAAGCCGGGCTTGACGGTCAGCACATGCACGCCGGTGCCCGCCAGCCGGTTGCGCAGCCCCGAAAGCCAGGCGGTGAAACCGGCCTTGGCCGAGCCGTAGACGTAATTCGTCGCCCGCCCGCGGTCGCCCGCGACCGAGGAGATGCCGACGATGGTGCCGCTGCCGCGGGCCTGAAAGCGGTTGGCGATGAGCCCGAGAATGCCGGCCGGCCCCTCGAAATTCGAGCGCAGCACCAGGCGCGCGGCGGCCATGTCGGCCTCGCTCTCGGCCTGCTCGCCCATGAAACCCACGGCGCAGACGGCTGTTTCGGGCAGGGCGGGCAGGCCATCGAGAAACGCCTCGTGGCTGTCGGGGTCGAGCGCGTCGAATGCGTGCAGCGTCACCTCGACCCCGTGGCGCAGGGCGATGTCGTTGCGCGCCGGTTCCAGCGTCTCGGGGTTGCGCGCGGCCAGCTGGATGGCGTGGCCGTCGGCGGCGAAGGCCTGGGCGATGGCAAGCCCGATATCCGAACGCGCCCCGAGGATCAGCACCGCGCCGCCGCTCATAGCCCCAGCCTTTCCGATTGCAGCGAAGCAAAGGCCCCCGCCGCGCCGGTCTGCCGCCGCATCGAGGCGAAATCGCCCGCGCGCGGATCGGCGGCGTGCAGCGTATCGGCCGAAAGGCGGGCATCCTTGGCGAGGTAGAAACGCCCCTCGTGGTCGAGCGTGATCCGGTCGAGTTCGTCCATCAGCCTCAGCACCTTGTCGGAAACGGGAAAATCGAGCGCCAGCGTATAGCCCGGCATGGGAAAGGAAAACCGCCCCCCGTCCGTGCCCATCTTTTTCAGCACGGCCAGGAACGACCCCTGGCCGGCGCCGGCGATGGTTTTCAGGAGCGCGGTCAGCCCCTCGCGCGCGGCCTCGTCGGGCAGCACGCACTGGAACTGCACGAAGCCGCGCCGGCCATAGATGCGGTTCCAGCCCAGCACGCTGTCGAGCGGGTAGAAATAGCTGTCCCACGGCACATAGGCGCTGCCGGTCCGGCGTTCGCCCATGCGGTAGTAGAGCGAGTTGAAGGCCGAGACCGTCCAGCGGTTGAGCGCAATGCCCGGCGCGTTGAACGGGACGGTGCGCCCGCGCCGCGGCGGCGGGCCGAAGGGCAGCCGCCGGAACCGCGTCGGCAGGCCATCGAGAGGCGCGTGTTCGCCGAGCATCACCACCGACCGGCCCAGCCGCGCGCCGCTGCTCAGGCAGTCGATCCAGGCCACCGAATAGGGCGCGCCGGCACCTGCCTCGAACGCCGCCATCGCGGCGCCCAGATCGGGCGCGGCGATGGCACGCTGGCGGATCCAGCCGGTCTCGATGCGGCGCAGGCGCATCGCCAGCCGCACGATCACGCCGGTGAGCCCCATGCCACCCAGCGTCCAGTCGAAAAGATCGCGGTTTTCCGTGCGCGCGGCGCGGGTGATCCTTCCGTCTGCGCCCATCACCTCGACCCAGTCGACGAAATTGGCAAAGCCCCCGTCGAGATGATGATTCTTGCCATGCACATCGGCCGCCGCCATGCCCCCCAGGGTGACGAACTTGGTTCCCGGCGTGACCGCCGGGAACCAGCCGCGCGGCAGCAGCGCGGCGATGACATCGCCCAACAGCACGCCGGCCTCGGCACTCAGCACCCCGGTCTCGCCGTCGAAATCCAGCATCCGGTCGAAATGCCGCATCGAGACGGTGCGCTGCCGGTTCAGGGCGCTGTCGCCATAGGCGCGCCCGTTGCCGCGCGCGATGAGCGGTGCGCCCTCGGCCAGCAGCGCGGCCAGCGCGGCGGCGTCGCGTGGCGCGCTCAGCGCGCAGTCCGCGACCGGGTAGCGGCCCCAGCCGGCAAGCCTCATCGCGCCGGCTCCGCCTGCGGGCGGCGGGCAAAGACGAACCGCTTGTCGAGCTGGTACTTGGTGACATAGCCCACCGTCAGCCCCAGCACCGCGCCCAGCTCGCGCATCGGGTCGGTCTGCCAGATCAGCCAGAACGCCGTTTCGGTGCCCCAGAAGATGGCGGTCGTCACCAGCCCCATGACGGTATAGAGCGTGAACTTGCGCCCATGCGCGGCCAGCCCGCCCTCGGCGTCGAAGAATATCCATCGCTTGTCGAGCAGGTATTTCACCACCAGCCCGGTCAGCGTGCCGGCGGCGATGGCGGCGGCCAGCGCGATGCCGGGCGCCGGCCAGGGCAGGGCCAGCACCAGCCGCTGCGTGGCGAGATTGACCAGCACCGCGACCGCGGCAAACCCGCCATAGCGCAGGATCAGCGCGGTGCGGCTCACAGCGCCGCCGCCCCGATGGCACAGAGCCCGGCCAGCAGGATGCAGGCCAGGCTCTTGGGTTCGCGCACCGCATAGATCACGGGGTCGTCGTTCATCAGCCCGCGATGGGCGACCAGCACGATCCGGCTGATCCAGTACATCAGCACCAGGCAGATGCCCCACAGGAGCCAGGGCGCGCCGTAGAGTTCCTGCACCGCCGGCGAGTTGAGATAGAGCGCCAGAACCAGGACCGAAATATAGCCCGATGCGGTCGTCATCTGCGCCACCAGCGGCAGGTCGTCGACCAGGTAGCCGCGCCGCTTGGTCGCCGCGCCGCCGCGCCTTGACAGGTCCACGAGCTCGGCCAGCCGCTTGACCGCCGCCAGCGCGAAGAAGAAGAACATCGAGAACGCCAGCAGCCACACCGACGGCGCGATCCCCGTGGCCGCCCCCCCGGCGATGATGCGCAGCGTATAAAGTGCCGCGAGCGTGCCGATATCGGCGATGGCATGCTGCTTGAGAAAGGTCGAATAGGCCGTGGTCAGCACGAAATAGCCGGCGATCACGGCCAGCAGGAGCCCGCCGCCCAGCGCCGCCAGTATGAGCCCCGCCGCCAGCAGCAGCGGCATCATCAGTGTTCCCCGCGCGATCGGCAGCCGCCCCGAGGCCAGCGGGCGGTTGCATTTGCGCGGGTGCGCGCGGTCGGCGGCCAGGTCCATCAGGTCGTTGAGGACATAGCCGCTGGAACTCACGAGGCTGAAGGCGACGAAGGCCAGCAATGCGCCGGCCAGGTTGGGGGCGCTCGGCGCATGTGCCGCCAGCATCGGCACGAAGACGAGCACGTTCTTGAGCCACTGGTGCGGGCGCAGCTGCGCGAGCCACGCCCATCCGCGGTCGCTGTGGATGTCCTCGGTTTCCCCGCCCAGCGCCGCCACCCGCCGGCGCAGCCTCGGGGACGCATCGACGGTGATCGCCTTTTGCGCGCCTTTCCAGACCGGCAGATCGGCGGCGCTGTCGCCGATATAGGCATAGCCCGCCTCGCCGTAACGTTCGGCGATGAAACGCGCCTTTGCCGGACCCTTGAGGTTGTTGCGCCCGTCCGAGCCGTGAACCTCGTCGAAAAGCTGCAGGTGATCGGCGATTGAACGGGCCAGCGCCTGATCGGCGGCGGTCACCAGCACCGCGCGCCCGCCCGCCGCGCGCCAGGTGCGGATACGCTCCAGCACGGCGGCGTTGTAGGGCAGGCGTTCGGGGTCGAGCCGGGCGCGCAGCGCCAGCCGCCGCTTGAGCGCGGCGCGCCCCTGCCCCAGCGCCGAAAGCGCGGTGAAAAGCGTGCGCCAGTCCTCGGCCATGCCGGCCCAGAAGGTCTCGTACAAGGTGTCGGAACGGATGAGCGTGCCGTCGAGATCCACCACCAGCACCGCCGTATCGTCGCGCCTGTCTTTTGCCGTCATGCTGGGGTCTTGCCCGGATTGCCCTCGTTCGGGCGACCTTAGCACGCGGCGGGTGCGCAAGAAAGCCGCCTTTGCCCGGTGCGCGTGCGCTTCTCGCGGGGCAGCGAGCGTCAGAACGCCTTGAAGGTCAGCGTCGTCTCGGTGCGTTCGATCCCCTCGATGTCGAGCAGGTTCTCGTTGATGAAATGGCCGACATCGGTGCCCTCTTGAATATAGAGCTTCATCAACAGGTCGAAGGGACCCGAGGTGGAATAGAGCTCGGAATGGATTTCCCTGAGCGCGATCTCTTCGGCGACGCGGTAGGATGTGCCGGGCCGGCAGCGGATATTAACGAAAACGCAGCGCATGTGGTCATTCCCCTCATCCGTCGGGCGCATTTAAACGCGAAATCGCGGGCGATGGAAACCGCCGATTTGCCTACACCGCCATGTGCCGCGCCCGCGCGGCGCGCTCGATGGCGGCGGCGTGCAGACGGTCGATATCCAGCTCGAAGCGGATTTCCTCGAGCAGGCGCAGTTCGGTATCGGTCAGCGTGCCGTCGGCGGCGGCGACGTCGCAGGCGAGCGCATAGGCGGTCTCGAACAGGCGCTCCGGCAGGTTGTCGCGAACGAGCCCAAAGAGCGCGTCGAGCCCTTCCTCGACGCTGAAGAGGTCGAACACGGTCTGCGCCATCAGCCGCATCCGGTCGAGATCGTAGGTGGCGAAGACCGGCAGGTGATTGATCAGGTTCTCGATCTTGACCAGCTCGGACGTGCGGATGGTCTCGTCCGAGGCCGACACCGCGATCATTACCGCGACAAGGCAGTCCTGCGGGCTCAGCGGATGCGGGATCTGGTCGGTCATTCGGGCGGTCCTTACCTGCGCTTTGTTGCACTGCAGCATATTGACTGTCGCGCCGCGCGGCAATAGCAACCCTTGCGACTTTCGCGTAAGGATTTGCGCGAACGCCGATAGCGGAGAGCCCCCATGTCAGAGTTGCGCAAAGCTGCCCTCACGTCGAAAGCCTGGCCTTTCGAGGAGGCGCGCCGGGTGCTCAAACGCTACGAGGCCGCACCGCCCGAAAAGGGCCATGTGCTCTTCGAGACCGGCTATGGCCCCTCGGGGCTGCCCCATATCGGCACCTTCGGCGAGGTGCTGCGCACCACCATGATCCGCCGCGCGTTCGAACTGATTTCCGACATCCCCACCCGGCTCATCTGCTTTTCCGACGATCTCGACGGGATGCGCAAGGTGCCCGGCAATGTGCCGAATGCCGAGATGCTGCGCGAGCATCTGCAAATGCCGCTCACCTCGGTGCCCGACCCCTTTGGCACGCATGAAAGCTTCGGCCACCACAACAACGCCATGCTGCGCCGGTTTCTCGACACGTTCGGGTTCGATTACGAATTCGTCTCGGCCACCGAATTCTACCGCTCGGGCCGGTTCGACGCGGTGCTCTGCCGGGCGGCCGAGCGCTATGACGACATCATGAAGGTGATGCTGAAAAGCCTGCGCGAGGAGCGCCGCCAGAGCTATTCGATCTTCCTGCCCATCCACCCCGAAACCGGCCGCGTCCTCTACGTTCCGATGAAGGCGGTGAACGCGCGCGATCACACCGTCACCTTCGACGACGAGGCGGGCCGCGAGTGGACGCTGCCGGTGACGGGCGGCCGCGTCAAGTTGCAGTGGAAGCCCGATTTCGGCGCCCGCTGGGCGGCGCTCGGCGTCGATTTCGAGATGTACGGCAAGGATCATTCGACCAACACGCCCATTTACGACCGCATCTGCGAAATCCTGGGGGCGAAGGCGCCCGAGCATTTCACCTACGAGCTCTTTCTCGACGAGAACGGGCAGAAGATTTCGAAATCCTCGGGCAACGGCATTTCGATCGACGAGTGGCTGAGCTACGCCGCGACCGAGAGCCTGAGCTACTTCATGTATCAAAAGCCCAAGACCGCCAAGCGGCTTTACTTCGACGTGATCCCGAAGGCGGTGGACGAATACCACCAGCAGTTGCGCGCCTACCCGGGTCAGGACGCCGCCCAGCGGCTGGCGAACCCGGTCTGGCACATCCACGCCGGCCGCGTGCCCGAGAGCCGCATGGTGGTGCCCTTCGCGATGCTCCTCAACCTCGCCTCGGTCGCTCATGCCCACGACAAGGAGCAGCTTTGGGGCTTCATCCGCCGCTACGCCCCCGAGGCGAGCCCCGAGACGCATCCCGATCTCGACGCCGCCGCCGGGTTCGCGGTGAAGTACTACGAGGATTTCGTCGCCCCCGCCAAGACCTTCCGCGCGCCCACCGAGGCCGAGCGCGAGGCGTTTGTGGCGCTGCGCGACGCGCTGGCGGGTTATGACGGGCCGGTCGAGGACGAGGCGCTGCAGTCGGTGGTCTACGCCATCGGACGCGACCGTTTCGACCCGCTGCGCGACTGGTTCCGGGCGCTCTACGAGGTGCTTTTGGGCGCCAGCCAGGGCCCGCGCTTCGGCGGGTTCATCGCGCTTTACGGGGTCGGGGAAACCGTGGCGCTGATCGACCGCGCGCTTGCGGGCGAACTGGCCTGAGCGTGCGTCGTTCCGGCGCCGTTGCCGCACCGCGCGGCCCTTGCTAGGATGGCGGGCAAAAGCGGAGGGCAGGGCATGCAGGGCAGAACGGCGATGCTGTTGGCGGGGCTGGCGGTGGCGGCGGCCTGTGCCGTGCGCTCGATGCCCGAGCCGTCCGAGGGGCGGGCGATCTATGAGGCCAGCTGCGCCCAGTGTCACGGTCCCGCGGGACGCGGCGACGGGCCGTGGGCGGGGTCATACGATCCGGCGCCGGCCGACCTGACCCGGTTGTCGCATGGCGGGTCGTTCCCGCGCGCCGAGGTGCTGGGCACGATCGACGGCTACGACCGCACCGGCCTGCCGGGCAAGGAGATGCCGGAATTCGGCCTGCTGCTGGAAGGACCCATCGTACCGGTCGATGTGGGCGACGGGGTGCTGACGCCGACGCCGCGCCCGCTGGCCGCGCTGCTGGCCTATCTCGAAAGCATTCAGTCGAACTGATCGGGACCTTTCCAGCCGCCCCCGGCGCGGCCCCGCCGCGTCAACGCCGCTATCGCCCGGCCCAGCCGGAACGGCACCGCGAAGGCGACCAGGCAGATCGCCGCGATCTGCAGCGCCAGCACCCATGAACGCGCGTCGAGGTACGCCCATTCCCGCTGCAGCCGGTCGATTTCCCCGATCAGCGCCTCGTAGCTGCGGGCGAGGATGCGGAATTCCCCGGCCAGGGCCGGGTCGGTTTTCTGCAGCTCTTTCAGCGCCGGGCGGGTCCGCGCGTCGAGCGGCTGAAAGGCCAGCAGCGCGCCGGGGTCGAAGGCGTCGGCCCGGGCCTCGGCCGCGGCGATGCCGGCGGCGGTGGGCGGGTCGGCAAAGAGGTTGAGGCTCCGGCGCGGCGAGGCCTGCTCGGCCGCGGCCATGAAGAGCGGCAGATCGGCGTTCGCGGCGGTCGAGGCGGCCAGGAAGTCGGCCTTGTCGCAGAGCGTCGCCAGCGCGGCGCCGGGCGGGTCGTCGCAATGGCGCAGGCGGAACCGGCCCGAGGCGCGGTCGAATTCGGCGCTGGCGGCGCGGGCGAGATCGACCTGGCGGGCGATGCGCGAGCTGTCGGCGGTATGCATCTCGGCCACCAGCGCACCCAGCGCACCGACGAGCCCGAACACCACCCACAGCAGATCGGCCAGCGGCCAGACCCGGCTTTCCGCCGGCTGGCGCAGCATCGCGGCCGTGGCCGCGCAGCCGGCCAGGAACGCCAGCGCCACGAATGCAAGCTGGTACTGAACGAGGATCATGCGCGCCCCCCCTGGCCCCGCATCAGTATGGCGCGATGCGCACGGCGCGGGCAAGCCGCGCCCGCTCGCACCCGTCTCAGCGGCAGATGCCGGTCCTTTGTACCCCCGACCAGGGCAGGATCACGCGGTCGGGAACATGCAGCCGCTGCATCGGAAAGGCGCCGCGCAGCATCGCCTCCAGCCGCCTTGTGCGCGGTGCCTGCGGGTCTAGCGCGGCGCAACAGACGTATTCCTCGACGATCGAGGCCTGCTGTTCATAGCCGAAATCCAGCAGCTTCGCGCTGCTGTCGATGTCGAAGAGGTAGGGATCGGCGCTGTGGGTGTGTTCGGACATCGACCGCCACGGGGTATAGCCCGTCTGGCGGCGGTTCTGCCACTGCCAGACGTGGGTGATCTCGTGCGCCAGCAGCATGGCGTGCACCAGGCTCATCCGGTCGGGATAGCCGGGCAGGTAATCGTCCGCGTACCAGTCATGGGCAAAGAAGATGCGGTAGAAGAGCACCGCCGCGGCGGGCGACACGGTGACCGTTTCCGAGGCCGGCTCGGGCAGGATGCGTTCGCGGCAGGCCAGGCGCGGGCGGCGGGGCCGCGTGTAGGTGGACTTGCCGATGAGCGCGCCGTCATGCAGGCGGATGCGGCCCACGTCGAGGCTGGGCCCGTGCATCTGGGTGGCAAAGCTCCGCTCGGCCGGGGTCAGCGGACGGCCGCACGAGAGCAGCAGCAGGCAGAGCAGGGGAACGAGCCGGCGCATGGCCCGGACGTTAGCAAGGGTTTTAGCGGCGGGGTAGGGAATAAGTGCGGGGCCGAACGCCGCTCGATGGCCGGACCGTCACGCCAAGGGCGCGCCGACCATACATGGCGCCTGTTCGGTTCAGTGGGCGGTCTGGCGCTCGTGCGATCTGCTTGTCCCATAGCGCTTCCTTCCGCTCCGACGAGACGATCGCACCATCGCGGCGCGGAATCGAACAGCCAGTGCGCATTGGAGGCGAAGAACAGGACGATCCGCAGACGATCGAGATGGCCCGGCGTCCCCGACTTGCCGGGGCGCGCCCCGAAACCCTTTGACAGCCGCCTGTCAGCCGGTACCATTCCGGCCAGTGGCCTTTGACACCACCAGACAGTTCAAGAGGTTCCCATGCGTATTCAGACCCTTCTCGGCGCTGCCCTTGCCGCCGCCGCCGCGCTGCCGGCACTGGCCGACGGGCCGCGGCTCTACCCGGTGCCCACGGCCGAGAATTACTGCCCGCCCGGGCTGCGGCCGGTGACCATCGACGGCGCCATCTGCTGCGGGCAGCCCAATACCGGCGTCACCTGGTACGAGATGAAGCGCCATCCGGTGCGGCGCGCCGGCTACACCTCTGCTGCGACCTGCGCCGAAGGGCAAAAGGGCTGCAGCTGAGCCGGCAAAGCCAGAACCGGCCCGGGCGGCCCGCCGGTCGCGGGCCGCGCCATGTGCGAACGATTGGGGGGCAGTGGCCGGCGGTGCCGGCCGGGGCGTCACAGCAGTTTCAGATCGCCCGCCATCTTGCGCCCGTCGCGCCCGTCCTGCAGCTCGTATCCGACCTTCTGGTTGTCGGCGAGCCCGGTCAGCCCGGCGCGTTCCACCGCCGAGACATGCACGAACACGTCCTTGCCGCCATCGTCGGGGGCGATGAAGCCGTAACCCTTGCTGGTGTTGAACCATTTCACGGTGCCTGTCGGCATGCCGCACTCCTTCCTTGTCGTCCAGTCCCCGGGTGATGCCGGGCCATGCCCCGCCATCGCCCGACCGGCCCGGCCGCAAGATGCCGCGGACGGACACCGGGGGATGACGTGGCGCCACGATGATTGCACCGGCGGTGCAAAAATCAAGCAAAACCGGCGTGAAGTTTTTCTCTCGGCAGGTTATGCAACGACAGGAACGAGGGAGCGCCGCGATGATCCTTTACGGGCTGAAGACCTGCGATACCTGCCGCAAGGTATCGAAGGCGCTGCCGGACGCGGCATTTCGCGATGTCCGCGCCGAGGGCGTGCCGGACGATGTGCTGACGGCCGCCCATGCCCGGTTCGGCGCGGCGCTGATCAACACCCGTTCGGCCACATGGCGGGCGCTCAATGCGGATGAGCGCTGCGCGCCGCCGCTCGACCTGATCCGCCGCCACCCGGCGCTGATGAAACGGCCGCTCATCGTCGATGGCGACAGGATGTATCTGGGCTGGGGGCCGGAGGTGCGTGCCGCGCTGACGGGGCAGCAGAGCTAGGAGGACGACGAGATGCGTAACGCGGCGCTTTTTCTGGGGGTGATCGGCGGGCTGCTGGCCCTGGTGGTGGGGTTCTTCAGCTACGGCTATACCGAATTCATCGACCGCTATGGCGAGGTCCGCGGGCTGGCCGAACAGGTCAGCAATGTGGGTCTGATCCGCACCGTCAGCTTTGTCGCGCCGCTCTTGGCCATTGCCGGGGGCGGCATGGCGCGGATCCGCGCGCTGTGGGGCGGCATATTGATGCTGGTTTCGGCGGGGCTGATGCTTTACGCCTTCGATTTCGGGGTGTTCACCATGTTCCCCATCGGGCTGACCGCGCTGGGCGGGCTCATGGCCATCGCCGCCGGCCGCCCGGACGAACCGAAATCGCATTTCTGATGCCCCACGCGGCGCTGCGGCAGGCGAAATCTTGAAAAGATTTCGGACCGCTTTCTTTTCAAGAAAGCGTCTGTCTTGCGGCTGACAGCAGCCGGTCGAGAGAGACGGGACCGGCCCCCTTGACCGCCAGCACCAGCAACAGGAATACCCAGAGCGCGCGCTGATCCAGGATGACGCTGCCGGGTGCGGTGTCGAACCACGCGCCCACCGTCGCGGGCTCGGCAATCGCGCCGTGACCGTAAAGATCGGTGAGCGATTGCAGTACGACAAAGCCGATCATGCCCAGCGCCGCCAGCCGGGTCATGAGGCCCAGCACGATCAGGGCCGGCAGCGCGAATTCGGCCCAGGTTCCGGCTGTCACCACCGCCCAGTGAAGAAAGGTCAGCTGGCCGGCGTCATAGCCCGCGGCCTCCATCGCGCGGGGGAAGATCTGGGTATAGGCGCCGGGCGAGGGCCGCAACAGCCCCGCCACCCCGTCGCCCGGCTTGGTCGCCGCCGAGGCCCAGTAATAGCCGGCAAGGATCGCGGCAAAGAGAAACCGCGCCAGCGTCGGCAACAGCCAGCCGGCGCGCCCGATCCTGGCGAAAGCCGTGTCATGGATCGCGATCAGCCGGTTCATGGGGCGTCCCTCGCCGCCCGGATGCGGGCGATGGCGCCGCCCGAAAGCAACAGCGACAGCGCCGCGGCAAGGTCGAAATCCGCCGCCGCGCCGGTTGCGCGCCGATGCGCCCCGCCCAGCGTTTCGCCCTCTGCCAGGGCGGCGACGAATTCGCCGGTGGCGGCATCTACCGCGGTCATCGCCGGGTCGAAATCGGGCCGGGTAATCAGCACCGCCTGTGCGCCGGGTTGCGGCTTGGGCCCGTCTTCCATGTTGAAGGCCCAGATCGCATGCACCGGCCAGGCGGAACGCACCAGCCGCACCGCCGGGGCCAGTTCCAGGCGCGTCTCGGCCAGCGCCTCTGGCGCGATCCGGGCGAGCTGTGCGGCATCGGCCGGCGTGGCGTCGGCGGCGTGATACGAAAGCCGCAGCGCCTGTTCCAGCCGGGCCACGTCGGGCAGATAGCCCAGATGCGACAGCGGCGCGAAATCGTCCAGAAAGGCCGGGAAATCGGCGCCGTACTGCATCAGCATCGGCGTGCGCGGCGGGTGGCGGCGCAGGAACGCGCCCGCGACCCTTTTGAAGTTCTCCTCGCCGATCAGCCGCCGGATGCAGGGAAAGCTCAGTTCCAGCGCCTCGGTCAGGCCGACCGCGACATTGTTGCGGTAAACGTCGAACCGTTTGCCCGCGGGCCGGCCGTGCCCGTCGGTCAGGCCCTCGGGCACCGGCTGCGCCGCATCGAGCAGTGCGTCGTGAAAGGTCGACTGTCCGACTTTCATGCCCGCACCCGGTTCGGCGTTGCCAGCGCGGCGCCGGCGCGGGCGGCCTCGGTCGCCAGCACCGGCCAGTCGGGAATGTTGGCATCCCATTCGATCAGAATGGGCTTGGGCCCCGAGCGTGCCAGCGTGTGGTCGAGCAGCGCCCAGACCGGGTCGGCCACCTCGCGCCCGTGGCTGTCGATCAGGAGCGGTGCGCCGCGGTCGTCGGCGTCGCTGTCATGTCCGCCCAGGTGGATTTCGCCCACCCGCGCCAGCGCGAAGGCGTCGATATAGGCACGCGCGTCGAGCCCCAGGTTGGTGGCCGAGACAAAGACGTTATTGACATCGAGCAGCAGACCGCAGCCGGTGCGGCGCGCCACCTCGTCCAGGAAATCGGTTTCCGACCATGTGCTCTCGGCGAAGGCCAGGTAGCTCGACGGATTTTCCAGCAGCATCGGGCGGCCGATGGCCTGTTGCAGCTCGTCGATGTGATCGGCGACGCGGATCAGCGTGGCCCTTGTATAGGGCAGGGGCAGCAGGTCGTTCAGAAAATGGCTCTCGTGGGTCGACCATGCCAGGTGTTCGGAAAAGCTGGCCGGATCGAGCCAGCCGCACACATGCCCGAGCCGCGTCAGGTGATCGGGGTCGAGCCGCCCCTCGCCGCCGATCGACAGCCCGACGCCGTGAACCGAGATGGCGAACCGTTCGGCCAGCGCGCGCAGCTGCGCCAGCGGTCGCCCGCCCGCGCCCATATAGTTCTCGGCGTGGATTTCCAGCCATTCGACGGGGCCGGCATCGTCCATGATCGCACGGAAATGCTGCGGCTTGTAGCCGACGCCGGGGGCCGGCGGCAGTCGGTCGAAACGGGAGGAACCGTCGGGCATGGGGCACCTGGCGCGGCGTGCGGCGGGGCATGCGCGGACGCGGTGCCGCGCATGCCCCGTGCTGGGTTACGATTGCGGCAGATCGCGGTCGAGCTCCTCGAGGCTGCCCATGCGGCCGCCCGGCAGCTCGATCTCGGTGCAGGTGCCGGCCTCGACCAGCGACCAGGCGTTGCCCTGGTAGTCGACCGTCGAGGTGCCCGCGCAGGTGGTGCCGGCGCCGGCCTTGCAGTCGTTCTCGCCGGCGAGCGCGACGCCGAAGCATTTTTCCTGCTCGGCGGCAGTGGCGGTGCTGGTGTGGGCGGCCAGCGCGGCGGTGACGGCACCGGCGAGGGCCGCGATCTTGACAGTGTTGGACATCGGAGGTCTCCCTTGGGAACTGGTTTTCGCTTCCCCGGTCCGGCGGCGGTTTTAGGTTTGCGCGCACCGCACCGGCGATGTCCGAAAGGTAGCCGCCGGCGCCGATCAACTGCGACTCACGAGGGCGTGACGCACGCGCCTGTCATGTCCCGCCATCGGCGGAATTCCGACATGTGTCTGAAGTAAAGAGAAAAACCTTTCACAACCGGCATGTCGGGGGCGGAATGTTTCAGCATTCCGCCGCCGATTGCGGCCGATGTTACAGCAGGTCGGGCGGTGTCGCCTCTTGCGCCAGCATGGCGCTGACATCGCCGAGAGCCAGGATTTCGGTGCGTTTCTCGCCCAGCCGGCGCAGGGTCACGGTACGGTCCTCGACCTCGCGCGCGCCGCAGGCCAGGATGACCGGCACCTTGCCCACCGAATGTTCGCGGACCTTGTAGTTGATCTTTTCGTTGCGGGTGTCGGCCTCGGCGCGCACGCCGGCGGCGACCAGTTGCTCGGTGACCTCGCGCACGTAGTCATCCGCCTCCGACACGATCGAGGCCACCACCACCTGCCGCGGCGCCAGCCAGAACGGCAGCTTGCCGGCGTAGTTCTCGATCATGATGCCGATGAAGCGCTCGAAGCTGCCCAGGATCGCACGGTGCAGCAGGTAGGGG
>CAZNMK010000017.1:0-15573 GCA_964574045.1 uncultured Roseovarius sp.
TGCCGGGGCCGGCGCCGTCGGTGTATTCGCCCTTCAGCAGCTGCGGCGCGCCGATGCAGTACTCCACCACCTCGAGCCCGCGCTGCACGTCGCCCTTGGCGTCGGGAAAGGTCTTGCCGTGTTCCGAGCTCAGCACTTCGGCCAGCTTGTCCATGTCGCGGTTCAGGAGGCGGACATATTCCATCATCACCCGCGCGCGGCGCTGCGGGTTGGTGGCCGCCCAGGCCGGCTGCGCCGCCTCGGCGATCTCGACGGCGCGCGCGAACTCGTCCGCGCCCGCCAGCGGACAGCGCGCCTGGACCTCGCCGGTGGCGGGGTTGAAGACGTCCGAGAACCGGCCCGACGTGCCCTTGACACGCTCGCCGCCGATATAATGGGTCACTTCCTTCATGGCATCCTCCATCGTGGTCGCCGAAACCCTAGCGTTGCAAAAATGGGCGGAAAAGAGGCAATATCCCAAAGACGTCTTGCATTTTTGCAAAGGATGCCCCGATGCCGCTCGACTGGGACGACCTCAGGGTCTTTCTCGCCGTCGCCCGCGCCGAAAGCCTCTCGCGCGCCGGGCGCATGCTCAAGCTCGACCCCGCCACCGCCGGGCGGCGGGTGGCGCGGCTCGAGGCCGCGCTCGGCACGCCGCTCTTCGCCAAGTCGCCCACCGGCTATGCGCTGACCGATGCCGGCCAGCGGCTCATGGCGCATGCGGTGCGCGCCGAGCACGCGGTCGAGGACGCCGCCGACGACATGGCCGGCCAGGCGGCCGGCATCACCGGACAGATCCGCATCGGCGCCCCCGACGGGGCCGCGAATTTCCTGCTGCCGCAGGTCTGCCGGCAGATCGGCGAGAGCAACCCCGGCCTCGAAATCCAGATCGTGGCGCTGCCGCGGGTCTTCAACCTGACCCGGCGCGAGGCCGACATGGTCATCGCCGTCAGCCCGCCCACCGCCGGGCGGCTGACGGTGCAGAAGATCGCCGATTACCGGCTCAGCCTCGCCGCCAGCCGCGCCTATCTCGACGCCGGCCCGCCCATTCTCGGCCTCGCCGACCTGCAGGGACACCGCATCGTCGGCTATATCCAGGACATGATCTTCGATCCCGAACTCGACTACCTGTCCGAGGCCGGGCTCACGCGCGTCGACCTGGCATCGAATTCCGTGGCGGTGCAGATGAACCTCATCCGCCAGGGCGCGGGCCTGGGCATCATCCACGATTTCGCGCTGCCCTTCTTTGACGGCATGGTCCGGGTGCTGCCCGGGGCACTGTCGCTCAGCCGCGGCTTCTACCTTGTGCGACACGCCGACGACCGCCGCCTTGACCGGCACAACCGCTTTGCCCAAAGCCTGTGCGACGGCATCCGCGCCGAGCTCGCCCGCCTCGAGGCAGAGGCTTGACAGAAAGCACGCGATCCCAGACGCTTGATCTGGCGAAACAATCGGGCGGGAGGGCCGGGCATGCTGGTACACCAGATACTCAAGTCGAAGGGCGACGACGCGGTGATCACCGTCACGCCGGGCACCAGGGTCGCCGATGCCGCCGGCATCCTGGCCGAACGGCGCATCGGCGGGCTGGTGGTATCGGAGGATGGCACCACCGCCGACGGCATCGTCTCGGAACGCGATATCGTGCGCTCCCTCGCGGTGCGCGGCGATGGCTGCCTGACCGAAACCGTCGACCAGATCATGACCCGCAACCCGGTCTGCTGCTCGCGCCAGGACAGCTCGGATGCGGTGCTGTCGCGCATGACCGACGGCCGTTTCCGCCACATGCCCGTGGTCGAGGACGGAAAACTGGTGGGCATCGTTACCATCGGCGACGTGGTCAAGGCGCGGCTGATGGAACTGTCGATGGAAAAGGACGCGCTCGAAGGCATGATCATGGGCCACTGAGCGCGCCCCTCCGCCACCCGCCAGGCAGCGCTTCATCCGGCCGCAAATACCTCGGGGGGGGCCGCGCGCGGACCGCGCGCGGCGGGGGCAGCGCCCCCTACCCCGCCAGCGCCCGTTCCAGATCCGCGATCAGGTCGCCTGCGTCCTCGATCCCCACCGACAGCCTGAGCAGGTTCTCGGGTATGCCCGATTGCGGCTCGTTGGTGGCGCGGTGCTCGATCAGGGTCTCGACCCCACCGAGCGATGTCGCGCGCTGGATGAGCCGCAGCCGCCCGACCGCCGCCAGCGCCTCGTCCCGGCCGCCCCTGACCAGCACCGACATGAGATACCCCGCGCCGCCGCGCATCTGCCGCGCCGCCAGCTCCTGGCCCGGATGGCCGGCCAGGCCGGGATACCACACCGCCTCGACGCCGGGATGCGCGGCAAGCCATTCGGCCAGCCGCTGCGCGTTGGCGCACATCCGCTCGATCCTGAGCGGCAGCGTGCGCATTCCCCGCATCAGGAGCCACGCCTCGAACGATCCCAAGAGCGCGCCGGCGTCGTGCCGGTCGTCGCGGATCGCGGCCCATGTCGGGCTTTCGGCGTCGCGGCACGACAGCACGCCGGCCAGAACGTCGGTATGCCCGTTGATCGCCTTGGTCGCCGAGTGCATCGAGATGTCCGCGCCCAGCTCCAGCGCCCGCGTCAGCACCGGCGTCGCCGCCGTGCCGTCGACCGCCAACAGCGCCCCGGCGCCCCGCGCCAGCGCGGCCACCGCCGCGATGTCCGCCACCTTCAGCCACGGGTTCGAGGGCACCTCGATCCAGACCAGATCGGCCGGGCCGGACAGCGCCGCCGCGATCGCCTCCGGGTCGGCGGCGTCGACCTCCTCGAGCGCGATCCCCCGGCGCGCGCAGAACTTGCGGGCAAAACCCGTCACCCCGTAATAGATGCCCGACTGCACTACCGCCCGCGCCCCCCGCGGCAGGGTGCGAAAGACCGCCGCCGCCGCCGCCATCCCCGAGGGAAATAGCCGCGTCTGCGCCGCCCCCTCGAGCGCGCGCAGCACCTCCTCGGCCTGTTCGACGGTGGCGTTGTAGTCGCGCCCGTACTGCTCGGGCGCCAGCAGGCGATAGGATTCGTCGCGCAGATAGGTGGTCGAGACGCTCACCCCCGGCACCACGCCGCCGCCCTCGCCATGCGCGCCGGCGGCATGCGCCGTCACGCTGGCCGGTTTCAGATTCTCGCCGCTCATTGCCCGCTCTCCCTTTGCAGAACCTCGTCGATGGCCTGCCTCAGCATCTCGTTGCCGAGCGGGCCCAGATGCACATTGTCGATGAAAAGCGGCACCCCGTCGATCTGATAGTTGCACACCGCGGCGTCGCAGAACCACTCGTAGGGCGCGACATGCAGCGCGCCCTGCGCCTCGGCCGCGCGGCGCACCGCCGCCGCCGCGCGGCCCGAGCGGCGTTCGAACGCGGCCCGCCCGACGCGCAGCGGCTCGGTCCCGAAACGCAGCGCGCGCAGCATGGATTTCGGCACCGATGCCGGGAAATCGGGGATGTGGTTGATCACGATCACCCGGTGACGCCCGGTCAACCGCGCGATGGTCGTATCGAGCGCCCCGGCAAACAGCGCAAAGCCGTCCTCGGGCCGGCTGCCGTCGGCGCGCAAGAGCGGTTTCTGCCCGGGCGTATCGCCGATATTGCCGTATCCTTCGGAATAGAACGACCATCGCGCCATCAGGAACACGTCCATCGGCGGCGCGCTGTCGAGATAGGCAAGGATCCTGCGGTTGTAGTCGATGCAATCGACCCGGAATCCGGCCTCGAGGAGCGGCGCGCAGGCCGGCGCCGCCGCCAGGAAACCGCTCTCGCCATGCTCGCGGCCGTAGGCGTCGAAGGCGGCAAAGGCCGAATTGGCCATGCTGTCGCCCCAGACAAAGAAATCCGGGGCCTCGCCCGGCGCCGCCGCGACGCCCAGCCGGCAGAATGTCTCGGGGGCGGTGTTGCCCCAGCACGCGTCCCAATCGGGATGGACGTTCATCACCTCGGCCTTGAGCGCCTCGAGCCGCGCATCCTCGCCCGGATCGGCCCGCCCCGGCTGGCCCAGCAGCCAGGCGGCCACCGCCAGCAGCACCGCGAACTGCACTGCAAAGAGCAGATAGAGCCGCCGCTTGCGCCGCGCCGCCGGGATGCGCCGCACCGGCATTTCGACCAGGTGATAGGACAGCGCCCCCAGCCCCAGCGAGATCAGCAGCAGCAGCGCGCGCAGCTCGTCCGACATGTGCGCGCCGTAATAGAGCACCCCCACGATCAGCGGCCAGTGCCACAGATAGGTGCCGTAAGAGATGCGCCCGACATAGGCCATCGGCCGGCTGGCCAGAAAGCGGGCGGTGCGGCTGTGCCCCGGGCGGGCGAAGGCGATCAGGATCAGAGTGCCCAGGACCGGCGGGACCGTGCCCCAGCCGGGATAGAGCCAGGACGCATCGAGCAGGTAGACCGGCGCCAGCACCAGCGCCAGCCCCGCAAGCGGCGCCAGCGGCACCCGTTCGGGCAAGAGCCGGTGATGCAGCGCCAGGAACGCCAGCCCCCCCGCTGCCAGCTCCCACACCCGGAAGAAGGACGAAAAGAACCGTGCCTCGCGGTCGTGGATGGCGTCGCCCGAAAACAGCGTCAGCCCCAGCGACAGCGCGAACAGCACCGCCAGCAGCCGGGCAAAGACGCGCGGGCTGCGCCGCGTCAGCACGATCAGCATCGGCAGCGCGATATAGAACTGCTCCTCGATCGACAGCGACCATGTGTGCAGGAACGGGTTCTCGTGCGCGGGCCCCGAGAAATAGCCCGTCGACGACATCAGGTTCCAGTTGTTGGTGAACGTGATCGAGCCCAGGAACCCATCCGCCACCGCCTGCATCTCGGAGCGCAGAAAGAACGCGTTGGCCAAGAGCGCGGTGACCAGAAAGCAGGCGAAGTAGGCGCTCGACAGGCGCCGGATGCGGCGGGCGAAGAACTCGGTCGCCGAATAGTTGCCCGCCTGCAGCCGCAGGTAGGTCTGCCCGCAGATCAGATAGCCGGACAGCACGAAAAAGACGTCGACCCCGACGAAGCCGCCGCTCATGTCGGGATAGCCGACATGAAACAGCACCACCGCCAGCACGGCGATGGCGCGCACGCCGTCCAGTTCGTGACGATAGGCGACGCCGCTCATCGGGTGGCGCTCATGCCGCCCGGGTGGCGAACAACCGGCCCGGCCCGCGCACCGCCTGCGCCCGGCCCGCGATCCGCGCCAGGTGCCACATCAGCGCCGCGTTCGAGCTGACGACCGGCACCCCCAGCCGGTTTTCGGCGTCGTCCAGGATGCCGAGCGTGCGCAGGTTGGTGCAGCTGGCGAAGACCGCGTCGATCCCGCCGCCCGCGGCCGCCGCCAGGATCGCGGCCAGGGTACTGGCCTCGGCGATGCGCCCGACGATGCGGTCCTCGCGCTGCTCGAAGCTGACGGCGCGCACGACCTCGATGCCGTTCTCGGCCATGTGCGCGCGCATCGGCCCGGTGACCGACGCGACATAGGGGCTGACCAGCGCGATGCGCGCGGCCCCCAGCGCATTGAGCGCGGCCACGACCGCGCTCATCGGGTCGGTGACCGGCACGCCGGGATGGGCGACACCGATCAGGCCGGCCACGCGCTCAGGCCCGATCACCGTGGCGCCAGAGGTACAACCATACCCCACCGCCGCCAGATCGGGCGGCAAGAGTGCGGCGGCGGCAGTCATCTGCGCGGCCATTTCCTGCAAATCCTCGGGGGTGACGTCGGGCCGCGCCGGGATGCGCGTGTGCAACAGGTTGGCCGCCCCCGGCGCCAGCAGGGCGCGCGCCTCGGTCTCCAGCGTCTCGTCGGTGGAGAGCACGATCAGCCCCAGCCGCAGCCCCGCCCCGGCGCCCTCGTCAAGCTCGTAGTTCATGCCGCCTCCTCTGGCCGGCTGACCTGTCCGCCGCTGACGGCGGCGCGCACGCCGGTCGTGCCGGGGCAGGATGTCGGCAACCCCCGCGCCACCCGGACGGCAAGGTATGCGAACGCCTGCGCCTCCAGCATGTCGCCGTCGAGCCCGGCCGCCTCGACCGGCTCGACCGGACAGCCAAGCGCCGCGCGCAGCATCCCCATTAGCACCGGGTTCCTGCGCCCGCCACCCGTCACCAGCACCCGTTCGGGCGGGCTGGGGCAATGCTCCATCCCCGCCATCGCCGCCGCGGCGGCGATCGCCGTCAGGGTCGCGGCAGCATCGGCATCGCCGAGATCGGCCACCAGCGCCGGCAGCCCGGCGAATTCGTCCCGGTCCAGCGACTTGGGCGGCATGCGGGCGAAATAGCGGTGTTGCAGGAATCGTTCCGGCACGCCCTCGGCGACGCGGCCCCGCCGCGCCAGCGCGCCGTCCTCGTCGAAAGGCCGGCCGAGCCGGGCCTGTAGCAGATCGTCGATGGGCGCGTTCGCCGGCCCGGTATCGAACGCGAGCAACGCGCCCTTGTCCTCGGGCCTGGCCCTGGACGGGTCGATCCAGGTCAGGTTGCCGACGCCCCCGAGGTTGAGAAACGCCAGCGGCCGCATGGCCCCCATCCAGCGCGCGCAGGCGAAATGATAGAACGGCGCCAGCGGCGCCCCCTGCCCCCCGAGCCGAATATCGGCACTGCGGAAATCCCACACCACCGGCAGGCCCAACGCCTGTGCCAGCGCCGCCCCGTCGCCCAGCTGGTGGGTGCCGCGCCCGGCCGGATCGTGGGCCAGCGTCTGGCCGTGAAACCCCACCAGGTCGACATCCTCGAACTGCGACAGCAGGTCCGCATGCGCGGCCTGCACCACCGCCCCGGCAGCCGCCACGTCGTCATCCGGCCAGCGCCCCAACGCCGCCCTGAGCAGCGTGCGTTCGGCATCCGTATAGGGCCGGTAGGACGCCGGCCCGAACCCGAAAATCCGTTCGCCGTCGGTGTCGATGACGGCCGCGTCGACACCGTCTAGCGAGGTGCCCGACATCGCCCCCAGCGCCAGCACCCGGCCCGCCTTCAACATGCTCTTTTCCTTCCCGTCCGCGGTGCCTATACATGCCCCGCACCACGATCCGGGACAAGCCATATGACCTACAATCCGAAATCAGAGTTCCTGACCGTGATGATCGAGCGCGGCTTCGTCGCCGACTGCACCGACCTGCAGGGCCTCGACGAGGCGCTGATGGCCGGCGTGGTGCCGGCCTATATCGGCTATGACGCGACCGCCCGCTCGCTGCATGTCGGGCATCTGCTCAACATCATGATGCTGCGCTGGCTGCAACGGAGCGGGCACAAGCCGATCACGCTGATGGGCGGGGGCACGACCAAGGTCGGCGATCCGTCGTTTCGCGCCGACGAGCGCCCGCTCCTGTCGCCCGGGCAGATCGACGCCAACATCGACGGCATGCAGCAGGTCTTCGCGCGCTACCTGCGCTATGGCGAGGGGGCGGCGGATGCGCTGATGCTCAACAACGCCGAATGGCTGGACAACCTCAACTACCTCGATTTCCTGCGCGACATCGGCCGGCATTTCAGCGTCAACCGGATGCTGAGCTTCGAGTCGGTGAAATCGCGCCTCGACCGCGACCAGTCGCTCAGCTTTCTCGAATTCAACTACATGATCCTGCAGGCCTACGATTTCCTCGAGCTCAATCGCCGCTACGGCTGCCGCCTGCAGATGGGCGGCTCGGATCAGTGGGGCAACATCGTCAATGGCATCGACCTGACGCGCCGGGTGCTCGACCACGAGATCTACGGCCTCACCTCGCCGCTCCTGACCACCTCCGACGGGCGCAAGATGGGCAAGTCGGCAGGCGGCGCGGTGTGGCTCAACGCCGACATGCTCAGCCCGTACGAGTTCTGGCAGTTCTGGCGCAACACGACCGACGCCGATACCGGCCGTTTCCTCAAGCTCTATACCGAGCTGCCGGTGGAGGAATGCGAGCGGCTGGGCGCGTTGGAGGGGTCCGAGATCAACGCCGCCAAGATCGTCCTCGCCAACGAGGTGACGACGCTCCTGCACGGGGCCGAGGCGGCGCAGGGGGCGCAAGCGACCGCGCGCGAGGTGTTCGAAAAGGGCGGCGTGGGCGAGGATCTGCCGACGCTCGAGCTGACGGTCGAGATGATCGGCGCGGGCATCGCCAACACCGCGCTGTTCGTGATGGCGGGACTGAGCCCGTCGGGGAAGGAGGCTAAACGGCTCTTTGCCGGCGGCGGCGCCAGCATCAACGACGAGGTCGTGACCGAGCCGCGCCTGATGGCCCCGGCCGAGCTTGCCGCCGGCCTCAAGCTCTCGGCCGGGAAGAAGAAGCACGCGCTGGTGAAGATCGTCGGTTAGGTATCCGAATTAGAATGATATAATCAGAGCCTGTCCTACCCCCGCGCCGCCAGCGCCTCCGCCAGCACCGCGCGCACCGCGTCCGGCGGCACGTCCCCGGCGACGAAGGCCCGGCCGATCCCGCGCGCCAGGACGAAACGCAGCCGCCCATCCACGACCTTCTTGTCCTGCGCCATCAGCGCCATCAGCCCATCGGCATCGGGCAGATCGCCGTCGATATCCGCCAGGTCCACCTTCATCCCCATCTCGCGCAGATGCGCGCGCACGCGGCTCGGCTCTTCCTGCGGACAAAGCCCCAGACGCGCCGACAGCTCGAACGCCAGCGCACAACCGACGGCCACCCCCTCGCCATGCAGCAGGCGGCCGGAATAGCCGGTCGCGGCCTCCAGCGCGTGGCAGAAGGTGTGCCCGAGGTTGAGCAGCGCGCGCTCGCCCTGTTCGGTCTCGTCGCGGGCGACGATACCCGCCTTCATTTCCACCGAACGGGTGACGGCAGCGATCCGCGCCCCCCGGTCCCCGGCCGCAATGGATAAACCGTTCCCTTCAAGCCATTGAAAGAAATCAGTATCCCCCAGAAGGCCATATTTCACGACCTCGCCGTAGCCGGCCAGGAAGTCGCGTCTGGGCAGCGTCGCCAGAACGTCGGTGTCGGCCAGCACAAGGCTGGGCTGGTGAAAGGCGCCGATCAGGTTCTTTCCGGCGGCCGCGTTGATGCCGGTCTTGCCGCCCACCGAGCTGTCGACCTGCGCCAGCAGGCTGGTGGGCACCTGCACGAAGCGCACCCCGCGCCGCAGCACGGCCGCGGCGAACCCGGCGAGATCGCCGATCACGCCGCCGCCCAGCGCCACCACCATGTCGCGCCGCTCGATGCGCTCGTCCAGCAGCCAGTCGACCGTACGCTCGAAATAGGGCCAGCTCTTGGTCGCCTCGCCCGCGGGCAGGGTCAGGCTGACAGATGATATTCCGGCATCTTCAAACCCTTGGCGAAGAGAGTTGAGGTGCAGATCGGCGACGGTCCGATCGGTGACGATGGCCACGCGCGGGCGTGCCAGCAGCGGCGCGACCAGCTCGCCCGCCCGGCGCAGCAGCCCCGGCCCGACATGGACGTCGTATTCCCGCCCCGAGAGCGGCACATGCACGATATCGGTCATTGCGTCCTCTCCAGCACATCGGGCCGCGTCAGCAGCGCCTCGATCACCTTGCCGGCCATCGTCTCGATCGCGTAGTCGGGCTGCGCGCGCACCGAGAGATCGGCAAGGGCATAGACGGGCACGCGCGCCTCGTAAAGCGACCTCAGCGTCGCATGAGGATCAGCCGTGCGCAGCAAGGGCCTGGTATCCTTGTGCTTTACCCGCTGCCACAACAACGGCAGATCGGCGTTCAGCCACACCGACACGCCCTTGCGGGTGATCAGGTCGCGGTTGCGTTCGCTCAGAAAGGCGCCGCCGCCGGTGGACAGGATGCCGCGCTCCTCTTCCAGCAGACGGTTCAGAACCTCGCTTTCGCGGTCGCGAAAGAACGCCTCGCCGTCGCGGTCGAATATCTCGGCGATGCTCATCGCCGCCGCGCGCTCGATCTCGGCATCCGAATCGAGGAACGGCACCTCCAGCCGTGCCGCCAGCGCCTTGCCGACCGCGGTCTTGCCGGCCCCCATCATGCCCACCAGGACCACGGTCTTGTGCAGTTTCCAGCGCTCCGCCGCGGCCACGTTACGGCACTCCTCCGCCAAATTCGGTTTATCGGTCACTCAATGACGTGATCTTGGCCGAAAGGCCAGTTATAAAGACGGCAAAACGCCAAGACAGACCTGTCGGCCCGAGGCATCATGGTACGGATCATCAAGTGGCTCTTCTTCCTGGCCGTGCTGGCCTTTGTCGCACTGGTGGCCTATGCCTATGTGGGTCCGTTCTTCGGCGCCGACTTCGGCCCGCCGGAACGCGAAATCCGTCAGGAAATCATCCTTGAGACCGGCTGACCTGCTGCTGCCGCTCGCGATCGCGGCCAGCCCCGCCGGGGCCGAGGCGCCGCTTTCGGCGATCGACTGGCTGCGCCAGCCGCCGCCCGTCACCGTCGCCCAGCCGCTGGTGCGCCCGCTGGGTCACCCCCCCGGCAGCGGCGCCGTGGTGCCGCATGTCGCGGTGACGACGCTGGAACGCCCGACCCCGGATGCCGCCGGGCTGCTGCCGCCCGCCGCCACCGGCCTGCCGCGCGATCTGTGGGCGGCAAGTTCGAGCGAGACGATCGTCGCGCAGATAGACCGTCTGGGCGGGCGGCCGCTGCCGGCGGTGCAGGCGCTCTACTATACGCTCCTGCTGGCCGAGGCCGATCCGCCGGCCGACGCCGCCGGCGACGCCCGCTTCCTGCATGCCCGCATCGCCGCGCTGCGCCGTTTCGGCGCCGTCGACGCGGCGCTGGCGCTGGTCGAGGGGGCGGGGCCGGAAACTCCGGTGCTGTTCGACGACTGGCTGGACCTGTCGCTCCTGGCCGGAACCGAGGATGCCCCCTGCCGGGCGCTGGCGGCGCGTCCCGAACTGTCGCCCGGCTATGCCGCGCGCGTCTTCTGCACCGCGCGCGCGGGCGACTGGGCGACGGCGGCGCTGACCTATGACGCCGCCACCGCGCTCAAGGTGCTCGGCCCGCACGAGGCGGCCCTGCTGGGCGGATTTCTCGACCCCGAGACGGCCGACGGCCCCGCCGACCTGCCGCCGCCGCGCGAGATGACGCCGCTGATCTTTCGCCTATACGAGGCCGCCGGCGCCCCGCTGCCGACCGGCAACCTGCCGCGCGAATACGCGGTGTCGGACCTGCGCGGCACGATGGGCTGGAAGGCCGAGATCGAGGCCGCCGAGCGGCTGGCGCGTACCGGCGCCCTGCCCGCCAATCGCCTGCTCGGCATCTATACCGAGCGCGCGCCGGCGGCCTCGGGCGGGGTCTGGGACCGGGTGCGCGCGATCCGCGATGTCGATGCGGCGATACAGTCGGGCGACGCGGCGGCCATCGCCAGGGCGCTGCCCGGGGCCTGGGCGCTGATGCGCGAGAATGGCCTTGCGGTGGCCTTTGCCGCGCTCTACGGCCCTCGCCTCGCCACGCTTGACTTGCCGCCGCGCGCGGCCGGCCTGGCCTACGAGGTGGCGCTGCTGGCCCCCGCGGATGCCCCCACGGCGCCGCCCCTGCCGCAAGAGAGCCGCAAACTGCGCTTTCTCGATACGCTGGCGCGCGGCACGCCCGATGCGGCGCTGGCGGCCTCGCCCTCCGAGCGCGCCATCGCCGCCGCCTTTGCCGCCACCGCGCCGGCGGACGATCACGCCGGGCCGCTGACCGAGGGGCGGCTCGGGCAGGCGATCCTGTCGGCGGCGGCGCTGTTGCAGGACATCCGTCCCGGGCAGACCCGCCAGTTGCAGGCAGCGCTCGCCACCCTGCGCTCCGTCGGCCTGGCCGAGGTGGCGCGCGAGACGGCGCTGCAGATCCTGCTGCTGGAGGAACGGGCGTGACACCGCGCGCCCAGGGCTGGACCGCCGCCTTTCTCGAGGCCCGCGCGGCCGAGGCGGGCGCGGCGCGCAATACCCTCGCCGCCTATGCCCGCGACCTGTCGGATTTCGCCGACTGGCTCGACGCGCGCGGGCTGGACCCGGCTAGCGCGGCCGAGCCCGAAATCGAGGCCTATCTCGCCGCCCTCGGTGCGCAGGGGCTCGCCGCCGCCACGCGCGCCCGGCGGCTGTCGGCGATCCGTCAGCTGTATGCCTTCGCCGTCGAAGAGGGGCTGCGCAGCGACAACCCCGCCGCCCGCCTCAGCGGTCCCGCCCGCGCCCGCCGGCTACCCGCGACGCTGACCGAGGCCGAGGTCGAGGCGCTGTTGCAGGCCGCGCGCCGCCACGGGCGCAACGCGGACGAGCGGCTGCGCAACACCTGCCTGATGGAACTGCTCTACGCCACCGGCATGCGCGTGAGCGAACTGGTATCGCTGCCGATGGCGGCGGCGCGGGGCGACCCGCAGATGCTGCTGGTGCGCGGCAAGGGCGGCAAGGAACGCATGGTGCCGCTCACGCCGCCCGCCCGCGACGCCCTGGCGGCGTGGCTGGCCGCGCGCGACCGGGCCGAGGACGCGGCCCGCGCCCGGGGACGGCCCGCCTCGGCCCATCTCTTTGCCTCGCGCTCGGGCGCGGGGCACCTCACGCGGCACCGGTTCTATGCGCTGATCAAGGAGCTGGCGGTTGCCGCCGGCATCGCCCCGTCAAAGGTGACGCCGCATGTGCTGCGCCACGCCTTCGCCACGCATCTGCTGGCCCACGGCGCCGATCTGCGGGCGATCCAGACCATGCTGGGCCACGCCGACGTGTCGACCACCGAAATCTATACCCATGTTCTCGACGAGCGGCTGCGCGCGCTGGTCGAGGCGCATCACCCGCTGGCGGTGACGGCGCGGCGCCGGCCGGGGCCCGCATCGGGGGACTGATCCGCCGCCTTGGCCGCCGGACCTGATCGCCGCCCACCCCCTTGCGCCGGACCCGTGCGCGGCCCATAACCCTGACAGAACAGGAAGAAACCGGAAATGGACCCCGCCTCTCCCACGCTCGATACCGCGTTCTGGATAACATCCGGCGCGATCCTGTGCCTGCTGGTGCTCTCGGCCTTCTTCTCGGGCAGCGAAACCGCGCTGACCGCGGCCTCGCGCGGCAAGCTCAGGGCGCGCGCCGACAAGGGCGACAGCGGCGCCGCCCGCGCGCTCAAGATCACCGAGGACAACGAACGCCTGATCGGCTCGGTCCTGCTGGGCAACAACCTGGTCAACATCCTTGCCGCCTCGCTGGCGACGGCGATCTTCACCCGCGCCTTCGGCGAAAGCGGGGTGGCGCTGGCGACGCTGGTGATGACGCTCTTGGTGCTGATCTTCGCCGAGGTGCTGCCCAAGACCTATGCCATCACCAATGCCGAGGCCGCCGCCGCCCGCGCCGCGCCCGCGATCCGGGTGGCGATCGCCGTGTTCTCGCCGGTGGTGGCGGCGGTGCGGATGCTGGTGCGCGCGGTGCTGGGGCTCTTCGGCGTGCGCACCGACCCCGACAGCCATATCCTGGCCGTGCGCGAGGAAATCGCCGGCGCGCTCCATCTCGGCCATTCCGAGGGCGTGGTCGAGAAAGAGGACCGCGACCGCATCCTCGGCGCGCTGGACCTCGGCGACCGCACCGTCGAGGAAATCATGCTGCACCGCTCGCAGATCGAGATGATCGACGCCGGGCTGGACCCGCAGGCGATCCTGCAGCAATGCCTGCAGAGCAGCCACACCCGCCTGCCGGTCTATCGCGACGATCCCGACAACATCGTCGGCGTGGTCCACGCCAAGGACCTGTTGCGCGCCATGCACAAGATGGCCGACGAGAAAGGCTTTTCGCCCGATTCGCTAAGTGATTTCGACCTCGCCGCGGTGGCGATGAAACCCTATTTCGTGCCCGAGACGACAACGCTCGACGACCAGATGCGCCAGTTCCTGCGGATGCGGTCGCATTTCGGGCTGGTGGTGGACGAATACGGCGTGCTGCAGGGGCTGATCACGCTCGAGGACATACTGGAAGAGATCGTCGGCGAAATCGTCGACGAATTCGACCGCGACGCCGACCAGCCGATCCGCAAGACCGACGACAACCAGTTTCTGGTCGACGGTGCCATGACCATCCGCGACCTGAACCGCGCCACCGACTGGACCTTGCCCGACGACGAGGCCAACACCGTCGCCGGGCTGGTGATCCACGAGGCCCAGATCATCCCCGAAGTGAAGCAGGTGTTCGTCTTTCACGGCTTCCGCTTCGAGGTGCTGGCCAAGGACGGCAACCGCATCACCCGGCTGAAGATCGGCAGGCTCTGATCCGTGCGGGGCTACATCGCCGCCACGCCGATTACCGGACCGTGCAGCCGGATGAGCGCCCAGTAGACCAGTGCCGCCAGCGCCACCCTCAGCCCCACGCCGGCCCAGGAGAGCGGCGGCTGCAGGCGCGGCGCGGCGGCCAGGTCGCGGCGCAGGCGGGTCCAGGCCGCCGCCCCCATCTGCCGGCGCTTGCGCCGGTCCACCAGCCGCATCCCCAGAAACGCGAACGCGCCCAGCACCGAGAAGAGAACAACATGCGCCAGGTCGCCGTTGGGCAGCAGGTGCAAGAGCCCCCACAGCCCCAGCGCCGCCAGCACCGGGTGGCGAAGGTGCCGCACGATGCCGGCGCGGGCGGGGTCGAAGCGGTCGTTGTGCAGCCCGCCGAAGGAAAACGGATTGGGCCGCCCCAGCCCGAAGGCGGCGATCAGGCAGACCGCGAACATGCCGGCCTGCACGGTGTGTATCTGCCAGGGCGCCTGCGGCCACAGCATCGCAAAGGGCGCGCGCCCCGCGGCCCAGATCAGCATCGCCAGCATCGCGAGCGACAGCGCCGAATAGGCGATGCCGAAACCGCGCGCGCCGATTCGGGCGGTGATCGCCCCGCGCACCGCCGGGCGCAGCGGCAGCGAATGGGTCAGGAAGAAGGCCGCGAAGACGGCTGCGAAACCCGGCCAGCCCATACCCTCAGCCCCTCTTGCGCGCGCGCAGCAGGGCCGGCCCGTAAAGCACCGCGAAACCCAGATACGCGGCGCTCCACAATCCCGCCGACAGGTGATAGAGCGCCAGCACCGGCCAGACCGCCGCCGCCAGCCGCGCCAGCACCGACGCGACGAGCGCGAGATAGATCGCGGTGGTGCCGGGTCCGGCGCTCAGCTCCTGCCCGGTATGGCCGAGCGTGGCGCGCGTCATCACCGCCAGCGTCATCAGCCCCAGCGCGCCGGCCATCCACAGATGCTGCACGCCCGCCGGCAGCACCGCCTCGGGCAAGAGAACCGCCAGCCCCATCGCCAGCGCGCCGAGGGGCACGAAGGCATAACCCGCATGCAGGACCCAGACCAGCGCCTCCGAGCCCGTGCGCACACCCTTCCAGCGTGCCAGCCGCGCCAGCTGGAGCACGCCCATGACGATCAGCCCCGCGCCCGTCGCGGCGCCCTCGGGCCGCGCCACCCACAGCAGCAGCGCGGCGATGCTGACCAGCAGCGCTACCTTGTCGAAGCGCTGCATCGGCGGGGCGGGCAGGTCCTTGACCCCCTGGCGCACCAGCCAGTTGCGGGTAAAGGAGGGCACGATCCGCCCGCCGATGACGCTGATCATCATCAGGCCCGTGCCCAGCCCCAGGCGCAGCCCGATGCCCTGCGCCGCGGCGCCGCCCTGCACCGCCTCGAGGTGGAAGAGCAGGTTCGCGAGCGCGAAGACGGCCAGAAGCGCCAGCACGATCAGGTTGCGCCAGTTCCTGCCGGCCACGATCTCGCGCAGGA
>CAZNMK010000018.1:0-15507 GCA_964574045.1 uncultured Roseovarius sp.
CGGCCAGTTCCTTGCCCAGCTCGACCCCCCACTGGTCGAACGAGTTGATGCCCAGCATGACCCCCTCGACAAGGACCCGGTGTTCGTAGAGCGCGACGATCTGGCCCAGCCGCCGCGGCGTCAGCCGGTCGTAGATCAGCGTCGTCGAGGGGCGGTTGCCGGGAAACACGCGATGCGCCGCCTGGCGTTCCAGTTCCGCCCCGGCATGGCCCTGCGCCGCGGCCAGCGCGCGCGCCTCTTCCCGGCCCCGCCCGCGCATCAGCGCCTTGGACTGGGCCAGGCAGTTGGCCACCAGCAGGCGGTGATGATGGGCGAGATCGGGCTCGTGCCCGGTCGCCGCCACCATGAATTCGCACGGAACCACCTGCGTGCCCTGGTGCAGGAGCTGGAAAAAGGCGTGCTGGCCGTTGGTGCCGGGCTCGCCCCAGATCACCGGCCCCGATGGCCCGTCGAGCGGCGTGCCGGCCATGCCGACGCCCTTGCCGTTCGATTCCATCTCGAGCTGTTGCAGATAGGCGGGCAGCCGCATCAGCCGCTGGTCGTAGGGCAGCACCGCGCGGGTGGGATAGCCGCAGACCCGGGCATGCCACAGCCCCGTCAGCGCCAGCATGACCGGCATGTTCTCCAGCGCCGGCGCGGCGCGGAAATGCGTATCCATCGCCTCGCCCCCGGCGAGGAAGGCGCGGAACGCGTCCGGCCCCACCGCGATCGTCAGCGACAGCCCGATCGGCCCCCAGATCGAATAGCGCCCGCCGACCCAGTCCTCGAAGCCGAAGACGCGCGAGGGGTCGATGCCGAATTCGGCGGTCCTGTCCCGGGCGGTGGACAGCGCCACGAACTGCGCCTGCGGATCGTCGACCGCCGCCGCCATCCAGTCGCGCGCGGTGCGCGCATTGGTCATCGTTTCCTGCGTGGCAAAGGATTTCGAGGCGACGATCGCCAGCGTCGTCTTCGGGTCCAGCCCCTTGAGCGTGTCGGCGATGTCGGCACCGTCGATGTTCGACACGAAATGACAGCGCGGCCCGTCATGCCAGGGCGCCAGCGCGCGCACCGCCATCTCGGGGCCCAGATGCGAGCCGCCGATGCCGATATTCACCACGTCGCGCACCGCGCCCCCGGCGCAGCGGAAGGCGCCCGAGCGCACATCGTTCGCGAAACGCTCCATCCGCGCCAGCGTCCGGCGGACCTCGGGCATGACGTCGCGCCCGCCCGACACGATCGGCCCGCCGGACAGGTTGCGCAGCGCCACGTGCAGCACGGCGCGGCCCTCGGTCTCGTTGATGGGCTCGCCGGCGAACATGGCCTCGCGCCGCCTGGCCACGCCGCAGGTCTCGGCCATCTCCAGCAGGCCCGCGCGCGCCCGCGCCGTCATCGACGTCTTGGAATAGTCGAACAGCATGCCGTCGAAGCGCACCGAAAAACCGGCGGCGCGGTCCCCGTCCCGCAGCAGATCGGCGATGCGCGCCCCGCGCTCGGGCTTCAGTGCCTGCCACATGCCGCCCGCCCCGTCATCGTCCTTGCCCGAATGCCCCGGCCGAGCGGACGGTTTTCCCGCGCCGCCGCCGGCGCGCCCGCCCGCGCTCATGACGCCTCGGCGGGGCGCCCGCGGCCCAGCGGATCTGGGTTGCGCGGGGCGGCGCCCGCGGCCATGCCCAGCCAGTCGAGCGCCTGACGCATCAGCACCGCCCGGCCGATGCACAGCATCGCCGGCGGCTCCATCCCGGCGGCGGCGATGTCATCGGCCAACGCGGCCAGCGTGGTTTCCAGTACCCTCTGGCGGGGCGTGGTGGCCGAGGCGATCGCCGCGCAGGGCTCGTCCGCCGCCCGGCCGGCGGCCATCAGCGCCTTGGCGATGCCGGCCGCGTGTTTGAGCCCCATGTAGACCACGATCACCTGGCTGCCCCGCGCGATGGCGGGCCAGTCCAGCGTCGTCGGCGCCTGGCCCGACTGGTCGTGCCCGGTGACGAAGGTGATCGCCTGGTTGACGTCGCGGTGGGTGGCGGGGATGCCGGCATAGGCCAGCCCGCCGATGCCGGCGGTGATGCCGGGAACGATGCGGATCGGCACGCCGTGCTGCACCAGCGTCTGCGCCTCTTCGCCGCCGCGCCCGAACACGAAGGGATCGCCGCCCTTGAGCCGCAGCACCCGGTGGCCGGCCTGGGCCAGTTCCACCAGCCTGAGCGAGATGTCGCGCTGGCTGGCAGAGGGCCTGCCGCCGCGCTTGCCGGCATAGATCAGCTCGGCCCGAGGCGCCCAGCCCAGGATCGCTTCGTCCACCAGCGCGTCGTAGACGACCTTGTCCGCCTGACCCAGGGCGTTGAGCGCATGCAGCGTCAAGAGCCCCGGATCGCCCGGCCCGGCGCCGCACAGCCACACCCAGCCGGGTTCCAGCACCGGCCAGTCGCCGCCGGGAAGAGAGATCGAGTCGCCCATGTCCCATGTATGCCCTGATCCGGCCCGCCGGGAAAGGGCGGCGGCGCCCGGCGCGGGCGCTTGAAATCGCCGATTGGCCCGCACGGGCGGGTTGCCTATAGTCGCCCTCGATGATCCGCGAACCCGCTTTTCCGCATGTTGCCGCCCGGCGGCCGGCACCCGCGCCAGGCAAGGCGGCGCCGCCGTGACCGGGCGCATCATCGAAACCCGGGCCGATGTCGAGGAGGGCGCGGCGCACCTGGCGGCGATCTGCCCGCGCATGGCCCATGCCCGCGACCTGTGCGGCCCGGTGCCGCTGCGCCGGCGCGCCGACGGGTTCGCCGCGCTGCTGAGCGCCATCGTCAGCCAGCAGCTGAGCACCGGCGCCGCGGACGCGATCTGGACCCGGATGCAGGCGGCGGGGCTCGATGCCCCGGCCCCGATCCGGCGCGCCGGCGACGACGATCTGCGTGCCGCGGGGCTGAGCCGGCAGAAGATACGCTATATCCGCGTCCTGGCGGAAAGTAACCTTGATTTCAATGCGTTGCGCGCCCTTCCCGATGCCGATGTGGTGGCCCGCCTGACCGAACTGCCGGGCATCGGCGCGTGGACGGCGGAAATCTACGCCATGTTCAGCCTTGGGCGGGCCGATGTCTTTGCCCCCGGCGACCTGGCCCTGCAGGAGGCCGCGCGCCTGCTCTACGGGTTGCCCGAGCGCCCCCGGCCGCGCGAGCTGCGGCAGATGGCCGAGCCCTGGGCGCCGTGGAGATCGGTTGCGGCGCGGCTCCTGTGGGCCTACTACCGCATCGCCAAGCAAAGGGAAGGGATCAGATGACGCGGGTTCTGAATGCCGGCCGCAAGGGGCCGAAATCGGGCAGCACCAGGTCGGCGGTGGTGTTCCTGCACGGCTATGGCGCCAACGGTGCCGACCTGCTGGGGCTGGCGGACGTACTGGCCGACCATCTGCCAGACACGCTCTTTGTGGCGCCCGACGCGCCCGAGACGATCCCGATGATGCCCGGCGGGCTGCAATGGTTTCCGATCCCCTGGATCGACGGCTCGTCGCAGGAAGAGGCCGAGCGCGGGATGATGGCGGCGGCGGACGACATCGACGCCTTTCTCGACGCGCTGATGGTGGACGAGGATCTGCTGCCCGAACAGGTGGCGCTGTTCGGGTTCAGCCAGGGCACCATGCTGGCGCTGCACGTCGCGCCCCGGCGCGAGGACGCGGTCGCCGGCGTGGTGGCATTCTCGGGCCGGCTCCTGTCGCCCGAGCTGCTGCGCGACGAGGCTCTCAGCCGACCGCCGGTGCTGCTGGTGCATGGCGACGCCGACGACCTCGTGCCGCCCGCGTCGCTGCCCGAGGCGGCCGAGGCGCTGCAGGCGGCCGGGTGGACGGATGTCTATGCCCATGTGATGAAGGGCACCGGCCACGGCATCGCGCCCGACGGGCTGTCGGTGGCGCTCGCGTTCATGCGCGATCGGCTGGGGTTCTAGCCGGGCATGGCGCGGCTCGCGGCGATATGGGCAAGTTTTCGCCGCCTGCCGTCTTGGGTGCAGCTTTGGGTGGCGGTCGTGCTGGTGCCCGTCAATACCGCTGCGCTGGTGTTCTGGTGGGCGCCCGGCGGGCCGATGATCGCCACGCTCGCCGTCGGGGGCATGTTGCCCAACATCCCGATCATGCTGGCCGAACGTGGTTTTTCGCGGCTGATGGCGCTGCCGCATGTGCTGATCTGGACGCCGCTCATGGTCATCGTCGGCGGTTTCCTCGCCGACCTGGCGCTGGTCGATGGCGCATGGCGCGTTTACCTGACCGTGCTGCTGGTGGTCGACCTGGTTTCGCTGGTCTTTGACTGGCGCGACCTTTGGGCCTGGTGGCGCGGCGACCGGGCGGTCGCCTGAGCCGGTTCAGCCCAGCTTTCTGAGCCGCTTGATCAGGCTCGAGGTGTCCCAGCGCCCGCCGCCCATCTTTTGCACGTCCTTGTAGTACTGGTCGACCAGCGCGGTCACCGGCAGCGAGGCGCCGTTCTCGTTGGCGGTAGAGAGGCAGATGCCGAGATCCTTGCGCATCCAGTCGACCGCGAAGCCGTGCTCGAAGCGGTCGTCGAGCATGGTCTCGTAGCGGTTCATCATCTGCCACGACCCGGCCGCGCCCTGGCTGATCACCTCGACCACCGCGCGCCCGTCGAGCCCGGCTTTCTCGGCGAAATGCAGCGCCTCCGAAAGCCCCTGCACGAGGCCCGCGATGGCGATCTGGTTGCACATCTTGGTCATCTGGCCGGCGCCGCTGTCGCCGATGCGCCGGCAGAGCTTGGCATAGGTGCTGATCACCGGCTCGGCGGCGGCATAGTCAGCCTCTGTCCCGCCGCACATGATCGAAAGCTGTCCGTTCTCGGCCCCCGCCTGGCCGCCCGAAATGGGCGCGTCGACGAAACCCAGCCCCCCCTCGCGCGCGGTTGCGGCCAACTCGCGCGTGACCTGCGCCGAAACCGTGGTGTGATCGACCAGTATCGCGCCCGGCTTCATCCCGGCAAAGGCGCCGTCCGCGCCCTGGCAGACGCTGCGCAGATCGTCGTCGTTGCCGACGCAGGTCATCACGAAACCGGCGCCTTGCGCGGCCTCGCGCGGGGTGGGGGCCGCGCGCCCGCCATGCCGGGCGACCCAGGTCTCGGCCTTCGCGCCGGTGCGGTTGTAGACGCAGACGTCATGCCCCGCGGCCCGCAGATGCCCGGCCATAGGAAAACCCATCACGCCCAGGCCGAGAAATGCCAGTTTCGCCATCGTTGCGTTTCCTCCCCGGTTGCGGCCATTGTGTCGGGCCGGATTCCTGACTATTCCGGCGCCGGATGCAAGGGGAAACGGGACGCGTGCGAGTATGAGACCGGTGCTGAGATGGCTCTTCCGGATCGCGGTCGCGATGGTGGCGCTGGCGACGCTGGCGGTGGCGTCGATCTATTTCCTGCTGTCGCGTTCGCTGCCCGACTACGACAAGCGGCTGACGGTCGAGGGCATATCGGCCCCGGTCGAGATCGTGCGCGACCATGCCAACGTGCCCCACGTCTTTGGCCGTACCGATCTCGACAGCTTCTTCGGGCTCGGCTACGCCCATGCCCAGGACCGGCTGTGGCAGATGGTGACGATGCGGCGCACGGTGCAGGGCCGCCTGTCGGAGGTGTTCGGCACCCAGACGCTGGAGACCGACAAGATCATGCGCCGGTTCGGCTTTTACGCGCAGGCGCGCAGTTCGGTCGGCGTGCAGGATGCGCGCACCCAGGCGGCGCTCAGGGCCTATGCCGCCGGCGTCAACGCGCGCCTGGGCGAGATCAACGAGGATGCCCTGGGCCGCGGCGCGCCCGAGATGTTCCTTTTCGATGTCGCCGTCGCGCCCTGGCAGCCGGCCGATTCGATCGCGATACTGAAGCTGATGGCGGTACAGCTCTCGGGCCACCTGCGGGACGAGGTGCTTTATGCCCGCGCATCGCTGGCGCTGGACGACCCGGACCGGCTGGCCGACATCATGCCGCTGGCGCCGGGCACGGGTATCGCCGCGCTGCCCGACTATGCGTCGCTCTTTCCCGAACTGGACGGGCTGGCGCCGCGGCTGGCGGGCGCCGATGGGTCCGAGCCCCCGTTCTGGCCGTTTGCGGCCCGCGAACTGGCCGGGGCGTCGAACGCCTGGGCGGCGGCGCCGTCGCGGTCGGCCAGCGGCGGGACGCTCTTGGCCAACGACCCGCATCTGGGTTTCACCGCGCCGTCGATCTGGTACCTGGCACGGATCGAGCTGCCCGGCGGCGGCGTCATCGGCGGCACCATTCCCGGCATTCCGCTGGTCATCAGCGGGCGCAATGCCGGCCTGGGCTGGGGGGTGACATCGTCCTACATGGACGACCAGGATGTCTATATCGAGCGGCTCAACCCCGACAATCCGTCCGAGTACCTGACGCCCGAAGGTTACAAACCCTTCCGCACGGAAAGCACCATCATCCGCATCAGGGATCACGACCCCGTCACCCTGACCCTGCGCTGGACCGAAAACGGCCCGGTCCTGCCCGGCAGCCGGTTCGACCTGGCCGAGGTGACGCCGCCGGGGCATGTCGCCTCGGTGGCGTGGACGGCGCTTTCGGCGCATGACACCACCATGACGGCCGCGATGGCGCTGATGCGGGCGCGCTCGGTCGCCGAGGCGCTGGAGGCGGGGCGCTTTTTCGTCGCGCCCTCGCAGAACCTGGTGCTGGCGGACAGCGAAACCATCGCCATGAAGATGATCGGCGCCATGCCGCGCCGCGATGCCGGCCACGAGACCCGGGGCCGGATGCCCAGCCGCGGCTGGATCGCCGAGAACCGCTGGCCGGCGATGACGCCCTACGCCGCCAACCCCGAATTCGTCGCGCCCCGCGGCGGGCTGCTGGGCAACACCAACAACAAGGTCGTCGACCGTCCGTTTCCCGCGCATGTCAGCTATACCTGGGGCGACACCCAGCGGGTGCATCGCTGGCAGCGGCTGATGCAGGCGCGCCAGGTGCATACCCGCGACAGCTTTGTCGAGGCACAGCTCGACACCGTCAGCTTTACCGCGCGGGCGCTGTTGCCGCTGATCGGCAAGGATCTGTGGTTCACCGGCGAGGCCGCGCCCGCGGGCACGCCCGAGCGCCAGCGCCAGCGCGCGCTGGACCTCTTGTCGGCGTGGAACGGCGAGATGAACGAGCACCTGCCCGAGCCGCTGCTCTACGCCGCCTGGATGAGGGCGCTGATGGACCGCCTGATCCGCGACGAGCTGGGCCCGGTGGCGGATGAATTCACCCATCCCGATCCGGTGTTCCTGGAACGGGTCTTTCGCGACATCGAGGGCGCCGCCGCGTGGTGCGACATCCGCCAGTCGGGCGACCGCGAAACCTGCACCGACATCGCGCGGCTGGCGCTCGACGATGCGCTGGTCTGGGTGGACGAGCATTACGGCCCGGCTCTCGAAAGCCTGCGCTGGGGGGATGTGCACCAGGCCACGCACGATCATCCGGTCCTGGGCGCCGTGCCGGTCCTGCGCTATTTCGTCAATATCCGGCAGTCGACCTCGGGCGGGGACAACACGCTGATGCGCGGGCGCACTTCCGGCACCGAACCGCAGCCGTTCCTGAACGTGCACGGCGCGGGCTATCGCGGGGTCTACGATTTCGCCGATCCCGACAGCAGCGTCTTCGTCACCTCGACCGGCCAGTCGGGCCATTTCCTGAGCCGGCACTACGACGATCTCGCGCGGCTGTGGCGCCGGGGCGAGTATATTCCGATGTCGCTCGACCCCGATCTCGCGCGCGCGGCGGCGGTGGGGGTGACGGTGCTGGAGCCGCGCGTTTCGGACTGAAAGGCGCGCGACGGTTTGACCGTGCTCCGCGCCGCCGCTAGCCTGCGCGCCAGCGCACCCCGGCAGGAGAGGCCATGCCCGACAACCACCCCGTTCTCTGCGTCGAGGGGTTGCAAGTGACCTACCGGACCCGCGAGGGGCCGGTCGCGGCGGTCGAGGACCTGTCATTCTCGGTCGCCCCGGGCGAGGTTCTGTGTCTCGTCGGCGAAAGCGGTTCGGGCAAGTCCGCGGCGGCGCTGGCGACGATGCGGCTGGTGGAATTCGACGGCGGCCGGATCGCCGGCGGCAAGGTGCTGTTCGACCGGGACGGGGAGGCGACGGACCTCGCGCGGCTCGGCCAGGCGGCCATGCGCGCCATCCGCGGGCGCGAGATCGGCATGGTCTTTCAGGAACCCGCCACCGCGCTCAACCCCGTTACAACCATTGGTCAGCAACTGACAGAGGGGTTGCGGCGGCATCTGGGACTGTCGCGCCGGGCGGCGCGGACGCGCGCGGCGGAGCTGCTGCACGAGGTGCGCCTGCCCGATCCCGAGCGCCGGCTGCGGCAATACCCGCACGAGCTGTCGGGCGGGCAGCAACAGCGGGCGATGATCGCGATGGCGCTGGCCTGCCGGCCCCGCCTGCTGATCGCCGACGAGCCGACAACCGCGCTCGACGTCACCGTGCAGGCCGAAATCCTGGCGCTGATCGACCGGCTGCGGCGCGAGACCGGAACGGCGGTGATCCTCATTACCCACGACATGGGCGTGGTGGCGCAGATCGCCGACCGGGTGGTGATGATGCAGGCCGGCCGCAAGGTCGATGAGGGGCCGGTCGCGCGCGTCTTTTCCGCCCCCGGTCATGCCCACACAGGGGCGCTTCTGGCGGCGGTGTCGTCGCGGGGCCAGGCGCCGGGACAGGGCGCGGCCGCGGACGATGCGCCGCTTTTGTCGGTGCGCGGCCTCGTCACGCGCTACGTCCTGCGCGGCGGGCCGGCGGGGCGGCGCGGCAAGGGACGGCTGCACGCGGTTCAGGACGTGTCCTTCGATATCGGGCGCGGGCGGACGCTGGCGCTGGTGGGCGAGACGGGCTGCGGCAAGACCACGGTCGGGCGGTCGATCCTGCGGCTGGTGGAGCCCGACGCCGGGCAGGTCATGCTGGAGGGCACCGATCTGCTGCGGCTCGATGCGCGGGCGCTGCGGCAGGCCCGCCGCGGCGTTCAGATGATCTTTCAGGACCCGGCGGGCAGCCTCGATCCAAGGATGAGTTGTGGCCAACAGGTGATTGAACCGCTTGTCAATTTCGGCATCGGCAGAGCGGCGGACAGGGTGCGGCGGGCAGAATGGCTCTTCGACCGGGTCGGCCTGCCGCGCGCGCTGATGGCCAGCTATCCGCACGCGCTGTCGGGCGGACAGCGGCAGCGGGTGGCGATCGCGCGGGCGCTGGCGCTGGAACCCGGGCTGATCGTCGCCGACGAGGCGGTGAGCGCGCTCGATGCCGGGGTACGGGCGCAGGTGCTCGACCTCCTGGTCGAGCTGCAGGCCGATCTGGGGATTTCATGCCTCTTCATCAGCCACGACATCGGGGCGGTGGCGCGGATCAGCCATGACATCGCGGTGATGTATCGCGGCCGGATCGTCGAAAAAGGCCCCTCTGCCGCGGTGCTGCAGACCCCCCGCCACGCCTATACCAGGGCGCTGATGCGGGCGGTGCCGGTCCCGGACCCGGCCCGCAGGGGCGCATTCGCGGGTTTGCAATTCCGCGCCGTTGCCGCACCTATATACCCCAAGGGGCACAAACCGGAGCCACCCGTCTATCGCCAGGCAGGACCGGGGCATTCGGTGCTGGTGTCCGACTGCGGATACGATGACAGGGAGGTGGGCGATGCCCGTGAAGAACCGCTTTGCCGAGATGCATGACGAGATCGCCGCCTGGCGGCGCGACATTCATGCCAATCCAGAGCTGCTGTTCGAGACCCACCGCACCGCCGCGCTGGTCGCGGACAAGCTGCGCGAGTTCGGCTGCGACGAGGTGGCGACCGGCATCGGGCGCACCGGCGTCGTCGGCGTCATCCGCGGGCGCGAGACCGGCTCGGGCCGGGTGGTGGGGCTGCGCGCGGACATGGACGCGCTGCCGATCGAAGAGCGGACCGGGGCGCCCTATGCCTCGAAGAACCCCGGCCTGATGCATGCCTGCGGCCATGACGGCCACACCGCGATGCTGCTGGGCGCGGCGAAATACCTGGCCGAGACACGCAATTTCAACGGCACCGCGGTGGTTATCTTTCAGCCCGCCGAAGAAGGCGGCGGCGGCGCCAAGGTGATGTGCGACGACGGGCTGATGGCCAGATTCGGCATTGGCGAGGTTTACGGCATGCACAACTGGCCGGGCCTTGCCGCCGGCGAGTTCGCCATCCGGCCGGGGCCGTTCTTTGCCGCCACCGACAAGATCGAGATCGGGATCGAGGGCAAGGGCGGCCACGCCGCCAAGCCGCATACCACCGTCGACCCCTGCGTGATCGCGGCGCAGCTGATCGGCGCGCTGCAGACCGTGGTCAGCCGCAGCGCCGACCCGACCGAACAGCTGGTGGTGTCGGTCACGGGGATGGAAAGCTCGTCGCGGACCTTCAACGTGATCCCGTCCTCGGTGCGGCTGATCGGCACGGTGCGCACCATGAGCGCCGAACTGCGCGACCTCGCCGAGACGCGGATGCGGGCCATCTGCGACGGTATCGGCGCGGCCTTCGGCGGGCGTATATCGCTGGAATACGAGCGCAACTATCCGGTGATGGACAACCATGCCGACGAAACCGGTTTCGCCGCCGATGCCGCGCGCGCCGTCAGCGGCCGGTGCGGCGAGGCGCCGCTGGTGATGGGGGGCGAGGATTTCGCATTCATGCTGCACGAACGCCCCGGCGCCTATATCCTGGTCGGCAACGGCGACACGGCGATGGTGCATCACCCCGAATACGATTTCAACGACGCGGTGATCCCGGCGGGCTGCAGCTGGTGGGTCGAACTGGCCGAGGGGCGGATGCCGCTCTGACCCGGCGGAGGGGGACGAGGAAAGGACAGAGCGATGGCGGCACTGGCACGGCTACTGGCGGTAGGCTTCGTGGTGCTGACGGTGATCTACGTGTCGCTGTCGATCTATTCCCGGTCGGTGCGCCGGCGCAAGCTGCAGCAGTGGTGGGAGGAGGAAGGCCGTCCCGGAGAGCTTGACACCTACATCGAAGAGGGGCTGCGCGACTACGAGGGATCGCTCAGGCGCAAGCTGATCTGGGGCGTCTACATCGTGCCGGTGGCGGTGGTGGCGCTGATCGTCTACCTGACCAATTTCCGCTGAGACGCGTGGCCGGCCAGGGGCGCGATCGGCCCGCGCGCTGCCGCCGTGGCACGGGGTGTCTTTGGGTATTTCCGACCGGAAAGTAGCGTGAAGCGCGCGTTCTTCGCGGTGTGGTTCTTTCGCGAACGGGGGGATGGTGGGCGACCCAGGAATCGAACCTGGCGTGCGTCTCCGCGAGGGAGTTACAGTCCCCTGCCACACCTTGCGGCCTGTCGCCCACACCCGCCCGGCGTGCGCGCGGCCCCGGACGTGACGGCGTGTTTAGAAGCGCGGCCAATAGGCGTCAACCGGAAAATGGCTTGCGGGTAGGGGCGGCCGCGCGCATTGTCGCGGCGCGCAACCGGAGGGGGCTGGAATGGCCGCAAGAAAACCGCGCTGGGCGGTCGAGAAGGAGCGGGCGAAAAAGGCCGCCGCGGCCGAAACGGTGTGGCTGTTCGGGCTCCATGCGGTGCGCGATGCGCTCTTGAACCCGGCGCGGGACAAGCTGCGGCTGATGGTGACGCGCAACGCCGCCGAACGGCTGGCCGAGGCGATAGAGGCGGCCGCAATGACGCCCGAGATTGCCGATGCGCGGCGGTTTTCCGCACCGCTCGACCCGCAATCGGTGCACCAGGGCGCGGCGCTGGAGGTGCGGCCGCTCGACTGGGGCAACCTGTCGGAATGCTGCGCCCCCCGGCCGGGGCGGCCGGCGCGGGCGGTGCTGCTCGACCGGGTGAGCGACCCGCACAACGTGGGCGCGATCCTGCGCTCGGCCGAGGTGTTCGGCGCCCGGGCGGTGGTGGCGACGCGGCACCATTCGGCGCCGGAGACCGGCGCGCTGGCCAAGGCCGCGAGCGGCGCGCTGGAACGCCAGCCCTATCTGCGGGTGATCAACCTGGCGCGCGCCATCGGCGAGTTGCAGGCGATGGGCTATCTGGTGCTCTGCCTCGACGGCGAGGCCGAGCAGGACGTCGAGACCGCGCTTGCCGGCCGGCGCGACGGACCGGTGGCGCTGGTGCTGGGGGCCGAGGGGCCGGGGCTGCGCCCCAGGACCCGCGAATGTGCCGACATGCTGGTGAAGATACCCGCCGCCGGCGCGATCGGTTAGCCCAACGTCTCCAACCCGGCGGCGGTGGCGCGTGAGGCCGCGCGCGCCGGCGGCTGAAGGCCGGCCAGGTCAGGGCCGGCCGGGGATGCCGAGGCGGTGGACCTGGTTGTAGACGACCAGCATGACCTCGCCCTCGGCGATGGCGGCGACCCGGTAGGACTCGATCCGGTCGCCCACGTTCAGGCTGACGATCTCGCCCGTGCCGCTGCGCATCAGCGCACGGTTGCCCGCCGGCGCCAGAAAGGTGCCGAGCAGCACCGGACGGTCGTGGGGCAGCGCGCCGTCCTGGGTGGCCCCGTCGGCGGTTTCGGGCGAAAGCGGGGTGGTGTCGGCGGTCTGCGCCATGGCGGGGTTCCTTTGGAATGCAAGGCGGCGCGCGGGGTGCGCGCGCCGGCAGCGGCCCCTATCCGGCTTTGGAAGGCATGAAAAGGGGCGCCCTTACGCCCCCGCACCCTGGGCGGAAAGCCGCCGTCCGGGTTGTCTATTCGGCCGCTTTCAGCTCGAAACCCTTTTCGATCATGTCCGAGGGCGCGACCGGATAGTCGCCCGAGAAGCAGGCGTCGCAGTACTGCGGATGGGCGGCATCGCGGCCCCGTGCCTCGCCCACGGCGCGGTAGAGGCCGTCGAGCGAGATGAACTTCAGGCTGTCGACGGCGAGATGCTCGCGCATCTCGTCCTCGGACATGGTGGCGGCCAGCAGCTTGTCGCGGTTGGGGGTGTCGACGCCGTAGAAACAGGGCCAGGCGGTGGGTGGGCTGGCGATGCGGAAATGCACCTCGGCGGCGCCGGCGTCGACGATCATCTCCTTGATCTTGCGCGAGGTGGTGCCGCGCACGACGCTGTCGTCGACCAGGATCACCCGCTTGCCCCGGATCAGCGCGCGGTTGACGTTGAGCTTGAGCCGCACGCCCATGTTGCGGATCTGCTCCGTGGGCTCGATGAAGGTGCGGCCCATGTACTGGTTGCGCACGATCCCCATCGCGTAGGGGATGCCCGATTCTTGGGAGAACCCGATGGCGGCCGGCGTGCCGCTGTCGGGCACCGGGCAGACGAGATCGGCCTCGACCGGCGCCTCGCGCGCCAGTTCGACCCCGATCTGGCGGCGGGTCTCATAGACCGAGCGGCCGCCGATGATGCTGTCGGGCCGCGAGAAATAGACATGCTCGAAGATGCAGAAGCGCGGCCGCGCCGGGCGGAAGGGGCGATGGCTCTCGATGCTCTGGCCGTTGATCACGACCATCTCGCCCGGTTCGATCTCGCGGACCAGCTCGGCGCCGATGATGTCGAGCGCGCAGGTCTCCGAACTCAGCACCCAGCCATCGCCGACGCGGCCCAGCACCAGCGGCCGCACGCCCAGCGGATCGCGCACGCCGATGAGCTTGGTCCGCGTCATCGCCACGACCGAAAACGCGCCCTCGACGCGCCTGAGCGCATCCTCCATCCGGTCGGGGATGGTGCGCTGGAACGAACGCGCCATCAGGTGGATGATGCATTCGCTGTCCGAATTCGACTGAAAGATCGAGCCGCGTTCGATCAGCTCGCGCCTGAGCGCGTCGGCATTGGTGATGTTGCCGTTGTGGGCGATGGCCGCGCCGCCCAGCGAGAATTCGCCGAAGAACGGCTGCACGTCGCGCATCACCGGCGCCTTGGCGCCGTGGGTGGAATAGCGCACATGGCCGATGGCGATGGCGCCGGGCAGGGTTTCCATCAGGCTGGCATGGGTGAAGTTGTCGCGCACATAGCCGAACCGGCGGGCCGAGTTGAAGCCGCGCTCGGGGTGGTGGGCGACGATGCCGCCGGCCTCCTGCCCGCGGTGCTGGAGCGCATGCAGGCCGAGGGCGACGAAATTCGCGGCCTCGTCCACGCCGATGACGCCGAACACGCCGCATTCCTCGTGCAGCTTGTCGTCATCGGCGCCGTGCGCGCGCGCGGTATCGAAATCGAACGGGTGGCTGGGAGGCATCTGCTTTGGCAATGGGCAGCTCCGAATCTCACGGTTGCCAACTGCGCCCTACATAGGGCGTCGGCGCCGCGCTGTCACGGAAGTATCGCGATCGCGTTCGCACAATCGCGTGTCGTCGTCTCTGCGCCGGAGGGGATCAGCGCTGGTCGCACACGCCCACCAGCTCCTCGTACTGGCGGGTGATCCAGCCCAGCGCCGCCTCGGGGTCGCGGTTCTCGACCTGTTCGGTCAGGCGGGCGAAAACCCGGGCCGAGCGGCTGTCGTCGATCATCTTGATGTTCTGGCCGGTGACGATGGTTTCGTAGACGAAATAGGCGATCGCGACGAGCAGGATGCCGCGCGCCACCCCGAACAGGAACCCCAGCCCCTGGTCGATGCTGCCCAGCGCCGAACGCTGCACCAGCGACGAAAACAGCGGCGTGATCAGCGAGGCGGCGATGAGTGCGACCCCGAAGATGGCAGTGAAGGCGGCGATCATCGAAAGCTCGCAGCTGTCGGCGATGAAATCGCCCACCACCGGCAGTTCGGTCACCAGCGGCTCGACCTCGGGGGCAAAGACGAAGGCCAGAACGCCGGCCACGATCCAGCCGGCGATGGCCAGCCCTTCGCGCACAAGGCCGCGCGAATAGGCCAATAGCGCCGAGAGCACGATCACCAGCGCGACGACGCCGTCAATGATGGTGAAGCCTTCCATGCGACCCGCCTTTTCCGCTTGCCGGTCCTATCCGGCGTCGAACACCTCGCCCACGAGCGCGGCGAGATCGCCGTAGTCGCGCAGCTTCATGCCCCCGTTCACGTTCCGGCCGCCGCCGGCCTTGCCGCCGGACGGAACGATTGCCGAGGTGAAACCAAGTTTTCGCGCTTCTTTCAACCTGTTTTCGCTCTGCGGTACCGGCCGCAGCGCGCCCGAGAGGCTGATTTCGCCGAAAACGACGGCCTCGGGCGGCAGCGCGACGTCCTCGCGCGCGCTCAGCAGCGCGGCGGCGGCGGCGAGGTCGGCGGCCGGATCGGCGATGCGCAGCCCCCCGGCGACGTTGAGATAGACGTCGAGCCCGGCAAAGGGGATGGCGCAGCGCGCCTCGAGCACCGCCAGCACCATCGCGAGGCGCGCGCCGTCCCAGCCCACCACCGCGCGGCGTGGCTGCGCCAGCGGCGTCGGCGCGACCAGCGCCTGGAATTCCACCAGCACCGGGCGCGTGCCCTCGATGCCGGCAAAGACGACCGAGCCCGCCGCCGGCGCGCCACGCCCGGCAAGGAAAAGCTCGGAGGGGTTGGCGACCTCGGCAAGGCCGCGGCCCGTCATCTCGAACACGCCGATCTCGTCGGCGGGGCCGAAGCGGTTCTTGACCGCGCGCAGGATGCGGA
>CAZNMK010000019.1:0-15506 GCA_964574045.1 uncultured Roseovarius sp.
ACGCCCACGGGCGAAATCCTGACCACCAGCGTCGGCGTCAAGGAAACGCTGGCGCGCGCCGCCGAGGCCGCGCGGTACAGCTCCGCCCCGATCGAGACGGGCAACCCCGGCACGGTGCGCGCGCTGGGCGTCGCCACGATGCAGAAGCTGACCAACACGCCCTCGACCTCGACGGCGATCGTCAAGATGCACCAGGACGGTTCGGTCAACCTGCTGTGCAGCAGCCGCGAACTCGGCCAGGGCATCAACACCGCGATCCGCCAGATCGTCGCCGAAGCCCTCGGGATCGACATCGACCTCATCCGCATCAGCCCGCCGGATACCGACTATACGCCCTACGACCAGTCGACCAGCGGCAGCCGCTCGGTCTTTCACATGGGCAACGCCATGATCAGCGCGGTCAGGGACCTGACCGGGAAGCTCTGCAAGATGGCGGCCGAACAGCTCGACTGCGACGCCGACGAGATGTTCTACAAGGACGGCATGGTCTGGAAACGGGATACCAACATCTCGAAAACCCCGCGCGAGATCATCGAGGGTCATTTCGGGGCGCGCGGAAGCACCGTGCAGGGCGACGGCTATTACGCGCCCCGCGACTACGAGCCGCTCGACAAGGAAACCGGGCAAAGCGCCAAGGCGTCGGCGTTCTGGATGTACGCGACCCAGATCGCCGATGTCGAGGTCGATCTCGAGACCGGCACGACCAGGGTGAGAAAGATCTGGGCCGCCCACGATGCCGGCACCATCATCAACCCCGAAGGCGCCCGCGGGCAGATCGAGGGCGCGCTGGCGCAGGGGATCGGCACCGCGCTGATGGAAGAGATGGTCGTCGACCACGGCACGGTGATCAACCCGTCGTTCTCGGAATACAGGATTCCGACCGCCCTCGACGTTCCCGAGAGCGAGACGATCTTTGTCGAGACCTACAACGAAAACGGGCCGTTCGGGGCCAAGGGCATCGGCGAGCCGGCGCTGGCGGCGACGCCCTCGGCGATCGCCAACGCGGTCTACAACGCCACCGGCGCGCGCATAACCAGCCTGCCGATCACGCCCGAAAAGGTGCTGAAGGCGCTGAAGGAGGCCAAGAATGACCGCGCATGACGACGACCGGCATGAATGGGGGCAGCCGTGACGCACAAGGTTTCCATGGCCATCAATGGCGAGAGCTACGATTTCGACATCCCGCCCAACTGGACGCTTCTCGAACTCATTCGCGAGCACGTCAACCTGCGCGGCACCAAGGACGCCTGCCGCCAGGGCACGTGCGGGTCGTGCACGGTTCTCATCGACGGCGTGCCCAGGCGCGCCTGCCTCGAACTCGCCGTGCGCTGCGGCGACAAGGAGGTCCGCACCGTCGAAAGCCTGGAGGTCGACGGCACGCTGCACCGTCTGCAACAGGCGTTCATCGACGAGGGCGCCGTCCAGTGCGGGTTCTGCACCTCGGGGATGCTGATGACGGCCGTGGCCTTTCTCGAGGAAACGCCGGAGCCCACCGAACGGCAGGTTCGCGAGGCGCTGATCGGCAACCTGTGCCGGTGTACCGGATATACACCCATCGTGCGCGCGGTTCTCGCCGCGGCCGGACAGCCCGCACAGCCGGGCGAAACGGGGGCATAGAGACGCAAGATGACGCTGCCAGCATTCGAATACGCCGCGCCGACAACGATAGAAGAAGCCATCGCGCTGCGCGCTCAGCATGGCGAGGATGCCTTGCTGATTGCCGGCGGCCTGATCGCCGTGATCCTGATGCGCGAGCGCATGGCGCGGCCGCAACTCGTGGTCAGCCTGTCGGAAATCCCGCAACTGCACGGCATCGCCGCCAATGGCGTTCTGCGCATCGGCGCGATGAACACACACACGCAGGTCTCTGCCTCGGGACACGTCCGCGAACATGCGCCGCTGCTCGGCGAAGCCTGCAGCCATATCGGCTCTCCGGCGATCCGCAATTCGGCGACACTGGGCGGCTCCATGAGCCACGGCGATCCGGCGTCGGACGCCGCGCCGGCGCTCCTTGCGCTGGACGCGCAGGCGGTGATCGCTGGCGCGCGGGGCGAACGCCGGGTTCCGTTCGAACAATTCTTCAACGGCGTCTTCGACACCGCCATCGGCGACGACGAAATCCTGACGGCGATCGAGGTGCCGCGCACGGCGCCCGATACCATGACGCGGTTTCGCAAGTTCAACAGCACATCGGCGGAGGGCTATTCGACCGTCACCGCGGCGATCTCGCTCGCCCGCGATCCGTCCGGGCGGTGCAACGAGGCGCGGATCGGCCTTGGCAGCGTCGCGCCGATGCCGATCCGGGCCACCGCCGCCGAGGATCTGCTGCGCGGCCAGAGGCTGAGCCGCGAACTGATCGCCGAGGCCGCCGAGGCGGCGCGCGCCGGCACCGATCCCGGCAGCAGCGCCCAGGCGTCGGCACAGTACCGCCGCGAGATGACCGGGGTCTGGGTGCGGCGTCTGCTCGAGGACATGATGGCGCATAGCTGACCCCTGCGCGCGCGCCGGCGCCGGCTGCCTACCGGGCGAAGACCTGGCATTTCTCCACCGGCCAGATCAGCACGACGTCCTGCCCGATCTCCGGCACCGGGCCCTCCTCCCGCCAGTCGACGAGAAACCGCTCGCCGGTCTCGACCTCGACGATGACGTCGCTGGCATTCCCCCGAAAGACCGTGTCGCAAACCCGGCCGGGCAGCGCATTGCCGTCGCCCGCGGCTGCATCCGCGCGGACGATCCGGACCGCCTCGGGGCGGACCGACACCGTCACCTCGTCGCCGGCGGCGAATGTCTCTTCGCATAGGGCCGAGATTTCCTCGTCCCCGACCGACAGGACCAGCCTGTCGGCATCCCGGCGCCCTACCGTGGCGGCCACGAAATTCGACTTGCCCACGAATTCCGACACGAAGCGGTTTCGCGGACGGTTGTAGATGTCGGCGGGGCTCGAGACCTGAACGATCTCGCCGCCGTTCATGACCGCGATCCGGTGGGACATGGTCATGGCCTCGTTCTGATCGTGGGTCACGAAGACCGTCGTGATCTTCAGTTCGCGCTGGATGCGCTTCAACTCGAACTGCATCGCTTCGCGCAGCTTGAGGTCGAGCGCGCCAAGCGGCTCGTCCATCAGCAGCACGCGCGGCCGAAAGGCGATCGCGCGGGCAAGGGCGATGCGCTGGCGCTGTCCGCCGCTCAGCTCGAACGGATAGCGCCGGTTGGTGCCCTCGAGCTGTACGAGCGCCAGCAGCTCCTCGACCCGGTTCCTGATCTCGGGCCTGGCGACCTTGCGCTCGCGCAGGCCGAAGGCGATGTTCTCCTCGATGGTCAGATGCGGAAACAGGGCATAATCCTGAAACACCATGCCGATCTTGCGTTCCTGGGGCGGAAGGTCGGTGACATCGTCGGATTCGAAGAATATCCGCCCCTCGGTGAGGCTGACGAACCCGGCGATCATCCGCAATGTCGTGGTCTTGCCGCACCCGGACGGCCCCAGGAGCGACAGAAACTCGGCCTCGCGGATTTCCAGCGTCGTTTTCTTCACCGCCTCGAAGTCGCCAAACCGTTTGGCTACATCCCTGAGCAAGACCGTCGCCATTAGATGTCCCTTCAGATACCTGCGTGCGTCATTATCGTTGTCGAGGTGCCGATGCGCCTGAGGTCAACTGCCCGATATCGTCCGGCAGCCTTCGCTTTCGCGTTTCCGGCGCGGGAACGGCCGGGCGCGCGCGGCGCGCGCGCCCTTGCTCCAGCGGACCCGCATCAATTGCCGGTAATCGTGCGGTTCCATTCCTTGGTAAACGCCCGCATGTCGAATTCGCCGTAGTTGATGTAGTAGAGGTTGGCGATTTCCTCGGGCGACAGCATCAGCATCGGCTCGCCGGCGGGATCGAGCGGCGCCTGGCCCTTGAACTTGGCCTGGGTGGCCCCGTTGACCGGGACGATGCCGTTTCGGGTGTGCAGGATGTCCTGCATCTCCTCGGAGATGAGCTCGTTGATGTAGAACTCGGCGGCTTCCTTGTGTTCGGTGCCGTTCACGACCCCGACATAGCCGGTATCGTCGACGCCGATGCTGCCGTCGACCTCGGGAAAGGCCATGCCGACCTTGAGCCCGGCGGCATTCAGGCGCACCGCCCAGCCGGCATGCAGGACGATGGCCCAGACATCGCCCGATTCGAACATCTGGGTGGCCTGCGGCCCCGACGAGTAGAACGAGAAGATGTCGATCTCGTTGATCTTTTCGAGCCCCGGCGTGATGTTCGATTCGTCGCCGCCGAATTCCTTGGCGAAGCCCACGACCAGCGGGATGGCAACCGCCATGACGACATCGGGCAGCCCGACCTTGCCCGCCAGCCTCGGGTCCATCAGGTCCGAGAACTTGGTCGGCTGCGGGATGCCGGCCTCCTCGAACTTGTCGATATCGTAGACGATGCCGACCTCGGTCAGCCAGTTGCCGACACGGTATTCGTCGTACATCGCCGGGTCGAGCTGCGCCAGATTGGGGATGTTGGCCGCGTCGTAAGCGGTGACGAAATCGCCCTCCTTGAGGTCGGGCCATGTCGATTCGGCGATCTCGACGACATCCATCGGCGCATCCTGCCCCCGCGCCGCGATCAGCTTGGACAGCAGGTTGCGCGGGTTCCCGGTGATGAATTCGAGCTTGCCGCCCTCGGCCGCGAATTTCGGGGCGATGTGCTCCTCGATGCGGTCCTTCCAGCTTCCGCCGAAGGTGCCCACGGTCAGGGTGACGCCCTCGAAACGGCCCTCGGCGGCTGCCGGAGCGGTGGCGAACGCGAGCACGCCAAGTGCCGCCGCCATCGTCGCAACGATCGGTCTTTTCATTTTTCTTCTCCTCCCTTGGCTGCGCGTGAAAATCGCTGACACCCCTTTCGGCCCCGGCTTTCAGCCGGAGCCCCCGGACCGCAGCAGGACATCCAGACCAACCACGCGCTGGATGATCCAGAGTATGAGTCCCGAGGCGATGACGACCATTGTCGAAATCGGCAGCACCGCGGGGTCGAAGTCGAATTCCATCGAATGGTAGATCTCGAGCGGCAGCGTCATGTAGCCCGGGCTGGCCAGGAACAGCGAGATCGGGACGTCGCCGAAGGAGACCATGAAACCGAACAGCCCGCCGGTATAAATCCCCGGCATGATGATCGGCAGCGTCACCCGTCTGAAGGTGGTCCAGCGGCTGGCGCCGAGGCTCAGCGCCGCCTCCTCGAGCGACATGTTGAAGCGGTGCAGAACCGCGCCGACCGACCCGACGACATAGGGCGTGCAGACGAACATGTGACCGAGCACGAGCGCCATGAACGTCCCGTTGATGTTGATCCCGGTCATGTCGGCAAAGAAGTAGTACGATTGCAGGAACGCCACGCCGACGACGATGAACGGGATCTGCAGCGGCGCCCGAAAGAGCGACTCGATCAGGCTCTTTCCGGGAAACCGCCCCCGGGTCAGGGCGAGCGCGGCGGGCACGCCGATCACGATGCCGCCGAACGACGAGACGGCCGCCAGCGCGACGCTGACCCAGAGCGCATCGAACAGCCGCTCCGGTATCCTGAAGAACCACTGCATCGACCATTCGGTCGGCGGGAACTTCAGGAACGCGCGCCCGGCCATCGGTTCGCCGCCATCGAACGAGGCCACGATCACGACGAACACCGGCGCCAGCAGAAACACGTAGACCAGTGCGACGAAGGCCGCCGAGAGCCCGCCGTAGACATAGGGCGATATCCGCTTTCCCGTCATGCTATGCGTGCACCTTCATGAACCTGAGCCTTCCCAGAAAAACGGTCGAGACGACATTGATCGCGAGCACGGTGAACAGCAGCACCGCCGACAGCGCCGCGCCCATGGCAAGCTCGTTGTCCAGTTCGATGGCGCGCTGGATGACCACGGGCAGCGTCAGGATCTGCCCGCCGCCGAGAACCTGCGCGGAAACGAAGGCGCCCATGCACATGTTGAAGACGATGACCGAGCCGCCGACGATGCCGGGCAGGCTGAGCGGCAGCACCACCCGGAGCATCACGTTCAGCCGTCTGGCGCCGTGGATTTGCGCCGCCTCCTCGAACGAGCGCGGGATGGTCTGGATGACGCTGAACAGCAGCAGCACCATGAAGCTGAGGACGTAGTGCATCATGCCCATGACGACGCCCTCGACGCGGCCGATGATGCGGATCGGCGTGTCGGAAATTCCCAGCCCCAGGATGACCGAATTCAGGAACCCGTCGGCACCGAAGATGATGATCAGCCCCAGCGCCTTGATGATCACCGACACGAAGGACGAGATGACGATCAGGGCCAGCAGGACCATCGCCCACCGCGAGCGCATGCGGGCGATGGTGTAGGCAACCGGATAGGCGCAGATGACCGTCGCGATCACCACCAGCGCCGAGACCTTGAAGCTGAGCAGAAGCGAGTCGTAGTAGAACGGATCGCGGACGAAATTCACATAGTTCTCGAGGGTCAGCTCGTCGCCGAATCTGCCCAGCCCGAGCTCCTCGAACAGGCTTGCCCGCAGGAACAGGAACTGGGTGCCGAAAAGGAACAGAAACGACACCAGCATCGGCGGTATCAGGATCAGCCCCCAGCGCGCCTTCATGGTGCGAAACCTCTGCCGGCGGCGCCGCGCGGACACGGCGGCCGACAGACGCTGCCGCGTCTGCGCCGGCAGACCCGGACTATGTCCGATCCGGGGTGTGTACGGTCGGCCATACGCCCCATCCCTGTCCTATGTTCCGCATTGCGAAACGTCAGTTCTGTTTTTGTTAATTTTATTGTCCTGCCATTCTTTAGTCAAGGGCAATCGCCGATTCCGCCGGCCGGCCATCTCACCGTTCGGCGGCTGCATTCCGCCCCCGATTGCCCGGCGCGCGAGCGTCGGTCGCGGGCCGTTCGGGTTGCGCTGGCGCGCTCGGGCAGCACTCCGAAAATCATAATAAGAGCAGATGTTAATAGTAATAATTGTCATTTGATTTCATGATTCGAACGGCGGACTATTTCACGCGACAGCGAGTCCCGAAACGGGAATGTCCGGGGCCTTTTCCGCCCGCGCCTTGAATCGCGAGAACCGGATTGCATGGGGCGGATGGCGAACGCCGGAAATCCGAACCGGGGATTTCGCTTCGGCGAAATGGCGGGTGGTGTCTGACGATGCGGTATTCCGGGTTACGCGTCCTGCGCGAGGGGCTTTCGGGCAACAGGCGGTGGCGGCCGGCCTGGCGGAACCCCGAACCGAAATCGCAATACGATGTCATCATCGTCGGCGGCGGAGGGCACGGGCTGGCGACGGCCTATTACCTGGCGAAAAACCACGGGCTCAGCAACGTCGCGGTGCTGGAGAGGGGCTGGATCGGCGGCGGCAATGTCGGGCGCAACACGACCATCGTGCGCGCCAACTATTTCCTGCCCGGGAATCAGGAGTTCTATTCCCACTCGCTCAGGCTCTGGGAAGGGCTGGAGAGCGAGTTGAACTACAACGTGATGCACAGCCAGCGCGGGGTGATCAATCTCTTTCATTCCGACGGCCAGCGCGATGCCTTCGCGCGGCGCGGCAATGCCATGCTGGCCCAGGGGGACGACGCGGAACTGCTCGACCGCGACGGCGTGCGCCGCCTGCTGCCTTATCTCGATTACGAACAGACGCGGTTTCCGATCCACGGCGGGCTCTTGCACCGGCGCGGCGGAACGGCGCGGCACGATGCCGTCGCCTGGGGCTATGCGCGCGCCGCCGACCGCCGCGGCGTCGATCTGATCCAGAACTGCGAGGTCACCGGCATCGACATATCGAACGGCCGCGTCACCGGCGTGCAGACGGTGCGCGGCCCGATCCGGGCACGGAAGGTCGCGATCGTCGCCGCCGGCCGTTCGGGCCAGGTGGCGGCGATGGCGGGGATGCGCCTGCCGCTGGAAAGCTATGCTCTGCAGGCATTCGTGACCGAGGGGCTGAAGCCGGTGATCGACCATGTCGTCAGCTACGGCATGGGGTTTTTCTACATCAGCCAGTCCGACAAGGGCGGGCTGGTCTTTGGCGGCGACATGGAGTTCTACAGCTCCTACGCGGCGCGCGGCAACATGCCCGGGATGGAACACGTGATGGAGGCCGCGATGACGCTGATGCCGATGATCGGCAAGGCCAGGGTGCTGCGTGCCTGGGGCGGCATCGTCGACATGACGCCCGACGGTTCGCCATTCATCGACAGGACCGATATCGGCGGGCTCTATTTCAACGGCGGCTGGAACTTCGGCGGTTTCAAGGCGACGCCGGCCTCGGGCTGGTGCACCGCGCATCTGATCGCCACCGGCGAGAGCCACGCGCTCGCCCGGCGCTTTCGCCTCGACCGGTTCAGGACCGGCCACATGCTCGACGAAGACGGTGCCGGCAGCCAGCACAATCTGCATTGAAGGAGCCCGGAAATGCGTATCCCCTGCCCGCTCTGCGGCCCGCGCGACCGGCGCGAGTTCTACTGTCTTGGCGACGCGGTCTATGCCGACCGGCCGGCCGGGGATGCCGGGCCCGAGGCCTGGGATGCGTATCTCTATCTGCGCGACAACCCCGCCGGCGAAACCCGCGATCTGTGGTTTCACGAAACGGGATGTTCGACCTGGATCGAGGTCAGGCGCAACACCGTGACGCATGAGGTGCTGGCGGCCCGGCCGGTGGCGGACCGCCGCCTGACCGCGCCCGAGAGCGAAGAGGGCAAGGCATGAGAATCGCCGGCAAGGGCCTTGTCGACCGCAAGGTTTCGGTCGGCTTCCGCTTCGACGGGAAGGAGCATTCCGGCTTTTCCGGCGATACGCTCGCCTCGGCGCTGCTCGCCTCGGGCGTCAGGCTCTTCGGCCGCTCGTTCAAGTACCACCGCCCGCGCGGGGTGATGACGGCGGGGTCGGAGGAGCCGAACGCGCTCGTCACGGTCGGGCGCGGCGCGGCACAGGTGCCCAACGTGCGCGCCACGATGCAGGAAATTCACGACGGCCTCGACGCGCGGGGCCAGAACTGCTGGCCCTCGCTCGGTTTCGACCTGATGGCGATCAACGATCTCGCCGCGCCTTTCCTGAGCGCCGGCTTCTACTACAAGACCTTCATGTGGCCGCGCAGGTTCTGGGAAGCGGTCTATGAGCCGGCGATCCGACGGGCGGCGGGACTGGGCAGGCTGTCGGGCAGGAACAACGACGAGGACTACGAAAAGGCCTGGGCGTTCTGCGACCTGCTGGTGATCGGGTCGGGCCCGGCCGGGCTGATGGCGGCGCTGACGGCGGCGCGCGCCGGCGCCGACGTGATCCTCGCCGAGGAGGACATGCGCATGGGCGGACGCTGCCTGGCCGAAACCGATGAGATCGGCGGCCGCCCCGGCACCGACTGGGCGGCCGCGGTCATCTCCGAACTGGCCGCGATGGACAATGTCCGCCTGATGACCCGGACGACGGTGGTCGGCGCCCACGACGGCGGCACCTACAGCGCGCTCGAGCGCGTCGGCCTGCACCTGGCCGATCCGCCGGCGGCGCTGCCGCGCGAATGCCTGTGGCGGATCGTGGCGCGGCGCGCAATCCTCGCCGCCGGCGCGCATGAACGCCAGATCGCGTTCGCCGACAACGACCGCCCCGGCGTGATGACGGCGGGCGCGGTGCGCGCCTATCTCAACCGCTGGGGTGTCGCGGCGGGGCGGTCGGTGGCGGTTTTTGCCAACAACGACGACGCTCACCGGACGGCACATGACCTGGCAGGCGCCGGCATCCGCGTCGCGGCGCTGGTCGACGTGCGCGAGGGGGTCGAGGCGGCGGGCGATTTTCCGGTCCTTGCCGGCGCCCGGATCGTCGGCACAAGGGGCCGCAAGGGGCTGCGCGAGATCGCCGTCGCCACCGGATCGGGCAAGGTGCACCGGATCGCGACCGATTGCCTGGCCGTCTCGGGCGGCTGGAACCCGGCGCTGCACCTGGCCTGCCACACGAACGGCCGCCCGGTCTGGCGCGAGGACATCGCGGCCTTCGTGCCTGCGGCCGGCATGATTCCGGGCCTCAGGGCCGCCGGTGCCGCGAACGGTGCGTTTTCTACCCACGCGGCGCTCGCCGAAGGTGCCGCCGCGGCCGCCGCAGCGCTGGGGGACATGGGTCTGAAGCCCGGCAAGACCGATCTGCCGCAGGCCGAGGACGGGGGTCCGCGCATCCGCCCCTACTGGGAAGTACCGGCCGCGAAGGGCCGGGCGTGGCTCGACTTCGCCAATGACGTGACCACCAAGGACGTGCGCCTCGCCGCGCGGGAAAATTTCGCCTCGGTCGAGCACATGAAGCGCTACACGACGCAGGGCATGGCGCCCGATCAGGGCAAGAATTCGAACGTCGCCGCCCTTGCGGTGCTGGCCGACGCCACCGGGCGCGGCATCGCCGAGACCGGCACCACCACGTTCCGCCCTCCCTACGTGCCCGTCTCGATCGCGGCTGTCGGCGCCGGCGGCCAGGGCAAGGGCTTTGCGCCGCAGCGCTTTTCGCCGTTGCACAAGGCCGCCCTAGGGTACGGCGCCGTGATGACCGAGTTCGGACAATGGTACAGCCCCGACTATTTCCTCCGCCCCGGCGAGACGACATGGCGGCAGGCCTGCGACCGCGAGGTTTCGATGGTGCGAAAGGCGGTCGGCATCTGCGAGATGTCGACCCTGGGCAAGATCGACATCCAGGGGCCGGACGCGGCGCGGCTTCTCGATTTCGTCTATACCAACACCTTCTCGACCCTGCCGGTGGGCCGGGTGCGCTATGGGCTGATGCTGCGCGAGGACGGGCTGGTGATGGATGACGGCACCACCGCGCGGCTGGGCGAACAGCATTACCTGATGACGACCACGACGCTGGCGGCGGGGGCGATCCTGCGGCATCTGGAGTTCATCCACCAGGCGCATTTCCCCGACTGGGATCTGCGCATTCTGCCGGTCACCGAGCAATGGGCGCAGTTCGCCGTCGCCGGGCCGCTGGCGCGCGATCTGCTGGCGCCGCTTGTCGACGTCGCGCTCGATGGGGCCGCCTTTCCGTTCATTGCTTGCGCGGCCGTGCAGGTCATGGGCGTCGGCGGCCGGTTGTTCCGCATCTCCTTTTCGGGGGAACTCGCATATGAAATCGCCGTGCCCGCGCGCTTTGGCGCGGCGCTCTGGCGCGAGCTCGTGACACGCGCCGAGGGCCTTGGCGGCGGCGCCTACGGCATCGAGGCGCTCAACGTGATGCGCATCGAAAAGGGTTTCGTCACCCACGCCGAAATCCACGGCCGCGCCACCCCCGCCGATGTCGGGCTACAGGCGCTGGTGTCGGCGAAGAAGGACTTCGTCGGCAAGGCGGCGGGCCGGCGCCCGGGCCTGACCGACCCCGAACGCGAACAGCTCGTCGGCATTCGGCCGGTTTCGTCCGGGCAGACGATCGAGGCCGGCGCGCATCTCTTCGACGAAGGCGCCGCCGTCACCGCCGCCAACGGCCAGGGCTATGTCTCTTCGGCCTGCTGGTCGCCAACGCTCGGCAGCCATCTCGGCCTCGCCTTCCTCAGAAAGGGCCGCGCCCGGATCGGCCAGCGTATCCGCCTTGTCGATAGCCTGCGCAAGGCAGACGTCGCATGCGACATCGTGAACCCCGCCTTCTTCGACCCGGAAGGAGCCCGTGCCCGTGCCTGAACTGACCGCCGGAACGCCCTTTGACGGGCTGTTGCCCGTCGCTGCGGCCGACGCTGTGCTGAGCGAGATACCCGCCAGCCTCATCACCGCCGTCGCGCCCTTCGCCGGGCGCGAAGACGCCGCCGCCGCCGCGCTCGAGGCGCTGGGTCTCGGCTGGCCCGCCCCCGGCCGGACGGTCGGCGCGGGCGGGGCGGCGTGCCACTGGGCGGGCCGCGGCGTGGCCTTTCTCGTCGGCGCCGAACCCGCCGGTCTCGTCGGTATCGCGGCGCTGGCCGACCAGTCCGACGCCTGGGCCCGGATGCGCCTGGCGGGAAGAACGGCAGAGGCCGTGCTGGCGCGCCTCGTGCCGCTCGACCTGCGCATGGCCGCATTCCCGGCCGGGTCGGTGGCGCGCACGGCGCTCAATCGCATGACGGCGATCGTGCTCCGTGAGGATGCCGGGACCTTCGAGATCATGGTCCCGCGCCCGATGGCCGCCACGGCGGTGGAAGAGCTGCATCGCGCCATGTCCGCGCTCGCCGCGCGGCAGGCGATCTAGATGCCACAGCATCTGCCGCAGGCATCGGCTGTGCCCCGGCCTCTTGCCCGGGAACCGGCGCGCGAAAGGCAACCCTGTCGAATTCATGCTGCCCGGCGGCCAGGCTTGCCAAGGACCGGCAGGGCTGCACAATGACCGATGCGGAACGTCGGATGCTGCCGGTCGTGCAGGACTCATTCCCGGAACCGAAATCAGGAGAAGAACATGCCCGAGGTAACGAAACTGATCCATGCCGGACAGCTTGTCGCCGCCCATGACCGGCCCGCCCTGGCCGATGGCGCGGTGGCCATCGCCGGCGAGACCGTCGAGGAGATCGGCACCTTCGCCACGCTGTCGGCCAGGTACCCCGACGCCGAGCGGATCGGCGGCGACCGGTTCCTGCTGATCCCCGGCCTGATCAACGCCCACACCCACGGCAAGGGGCTGTCGGATTTTCAGCGCGGCGCGCTCGACAACACGCTCGAGACCTGGCGCTTCGACACCTACGACAAGTTTCTCCCGCTGCCGACCTACGAGGATGTCGCCCACTCGGCCGCCAAGCTGCTGAAATCCGGCGTCACCGGGACCATGCACAACATGCTCCTGCCGAACACGGCCGGCTTCGGGGCGGAGTATGACGCGCTCCTGCGCGCCTACCGCGATGCCGGGATGCGGGTGCTGTTCTGCCCGGCGATCTCGAACGCCAATCCCTATGTCTACGGCGACAACGAAAGCGTGCTGGCGGGGCTGTCGCAAACGTCGCGGGACATCCTCTCGGCGGCACGCTCGGGCGCCGAGCTGAACGCCGGGAACTATGTCGACGTGGTTCGCGATCTTCACGCGAAGAACCACGGCGACATGATCCGCATCGGCTATGGCCCGGTATCGCCGCAATGGTGCACCGAGGAATTGCTGCGCGACATCGCCCGCGCCGCCGGCGAGGACGGCATGATGGTGCATATCCACGCGCTCCAGACCATCTATCAGAAACTCTATCCGCTGAAATATTTCGGCAAGACGCTGGCCGAATACATGAACGATCTGGGGCTTCTGGGGCCGAACATGGTGATCGGGCACTGCGTCTACCCGACCGAGGCGGATATCTCGCTCTTGGCGCAGACGGGCACCGGCGTCACCCATCATCCGTCGTGCAACCTGCGGGTGCGCAACGGCATCGCGCCGGCCTGGCACATGCTCGAGGCGGGGGTGCGCGTCGGCATCGGCATCGACAGCAAGGGCATCAACGACGACGAGGATTTCATCCAGGAGATGAAGATGTGCTACCTGCTGCAGCGCATCGCCTCTCAGGAGCTGGATTCGCCCTATCTGAGCGCGCGCGACGTCCTGCGCATGGGCACCGAGGTGGGCGCCGACCTGATCGGCTGGCAGGACCGGCTGGGCCGGCTCGAAAAGGGCCGCTTCGCCGACATGGTGCTGCTCGACTATGCCGAGATGTGCCGGCCGTTCGTGGACCCGTCGCACGACCCCGTCGATACCCTGCTTTATCGCGGCAAGGCGAGCCACGTTCATACCGTGATCGTGAACGGCCGGGTGGTGGTCGATGCCGGGCGCCTGCTGACGCTCGACGAGAGCGCCATCGAAAGCCGCCTCGCCGAGGCCGCCTCGCGCCCCAGGACAGCGACCGAAAAGGGCAAGATCAAGGCCATGGACGAGCTCAAGGCCGAGGTCAAGACGTACTATCGCGACTGGCCCGAGGGGGTGGAGTTCGACCCCTTCTTCATCGTCAATTCGCGGACCGACGGCATCCCCCGCGACCCCGCCGAATGACCGGGAGCGCCCGCACCGCCACTGGCGGCGGAGAAGACCCGGGAAAGGATCGACGCATGGCCTACGAAGTCGCGCTCGGCGATCGCGCCTATTCCGGCTGGTCGCTGCCTGGCTGGCTCCTGTTCGAGCGTTTCGGCATCCCCTTTACGGCGCGTCATGCGCAACTGGGGTCCGAGGGCTTCGCGACCATGATGGCCGGGTTTCATCCCGCGCGCACCGTGCCCGCAGTGCGCTTTGCCGACGTGACGATTGCCGACAGCCTCGCCATCGCCGAGGAACTGGCGACCCGTCACCCTCATGCCGGGCACTGGCCGGCAGAACCGACGGCCCGCGCGACCGCGCGGTCGCTGGCGGCGGAGATGCATTCGGGATTTCTTCCCCTGCGCCGCGGCTGCCCGCTGAACCTGCGGGTGTCCTATTCGGATTTCGCGGTCGACGACGCCGTGAGTGCCAACCTGCGGCGGCTCGAACAGATGTGGGATCATGCGCGCGGGGCATATGGCGGCGACGGTCCCTGGCTTTTCGGCAACTACTGCGTCGCCGACGCCTATTTCGCCCATGCAGCCGCACGGATCGCCACGTATTCGCTCGGCGTCTCGGCTGCCGCGCAGGACTATGTCGCGGCCCACCTGGCCGATCCGGCCTTTCGCCGCTATCGCGCCATGGCGCTGGTCGATGGCCCGGACCGGCCCGAGTTCTTTCGCGACAACCCGCGTCGCGACTGGCCGGGACCGATGCCCCTGCCCGCGCGCGCGACCGGCCGCGGGGCGGCCGAAAACGCGGCCTGCCCCTATTCCGGCGGTCGGGCCGCCCACCTGATGGAAACGGACGGCCGCATCTTCGGTTTTTCCAGCGCGTTCCACCGCGACAAGACGGCGGCGGACCCGGAGGCCTGGCCCGAGTTCATGAAGATGCTCGTCTGAGCGCTCTTCCCGGGCGTCGCCCGGGCCGCCTCAGTGATGCGAGAGTATCTGGCTGAGAAAGAGCTTGGTACGGTCGTTTTCCGGCTCGGCAAAGAACGTCTTGGGCGGCGCCACTTCGACGATTTCACCCCGGTCCATGAACACCATCGTGTCGGCCACCTCGCGGGCAAAACCCATCTCGTGGGTCACGCACATCATCGTCATTCCCTCGCTGGCGAGTTCGACCATCACGTCGAGAACGCCCGAGATCATTTCGGGATCGAGCGCGGAGGTCGGCTCGTCGAAAAGCATCAGCTTGGGCTTCATGCACAATGCGCGCGCAATCGCCACGCGTTGCTGCTGGCCGCCGGACAGCTCGCTCGGATACTTGGACGCCTGTTCCGCGATCTGCACCCGCTCGAGATAGTGAAGCGCGAGTTCGCGCGCCTTCTTTTTCGGCGTCTTCAGGTTGCGAATCGGTCCGAGGGTCAGATTGTCGAGGATGCTCAGATGCGGGAACAGGTTGAAGTGCTGGAACACCATCCCGACCTCGCGCCTGATCTTCACGATGTCCTTGGTGTCCTCGGTCAGTTCCATCCCGTCGAGAACGATCTGGCCGGCCTGATGATCCTCGAGGCGGTTTATGCAGCGGATCAT
>CAZNMK010000020.1:0-14999 GCA_964574045.1 uncultured Roseovarius sp.
GCGGGCGGGCGCGTGCCCGTCGCTGGCGCGACGGGCGGGCGATTCCGATCGGACGCGACACGCCCTAGCCCGCCGGCGCCGCAAGGATCCATATCCGGAGAGAAAGACATGAAACACGACGCACCGAATTCACTGCAGGCACGGGACGTGCGGTTCCACCTGCATCCCTTCACCAGCCTCGACCAGCACGAAAGCCGCGGCCCGCACGTCTTCAGCCGGGGCGAGGGGGTTTATGTCTACGACGACGATGGCAAGCAGTACATCGAGGGGCTGGCCGGCCTCTGGTGCGCCTCCCTCGGGTTCAGCGAAAAGCGGCTGGTCGAGGCGGCGACGCGCCAGATGGAGGCGTTGCCCTTCTACCACAACTTCGCCCACAAGGCGGTCGAGCCGTCCATCGAACTGGCGGAGTATCTGATCGAACACGCGCCGGTGCCGATGTCCAAGGTGTTCTTCACCAATTCCGGGTCGGAGGCCAACGACACACAGGTCAAGCTGGTGCGCTACTACAACAACCTGCTGGGCCGGCCCGAAAAGAAGAAGATCATCGCGCGGCGCGGCGCCTATCACGGCATCACCCTGGCGGCGGCCAGCCTGACCGGGCTGCAATACGCCCACAATGCCTTCGACGTGCCGATCCCCGGCATCCTCCACACCGACTGTCCGCACCACTATCACTTTGCCGAAGAGGCAGAGAGCGAGGCGGATTACGCCAAGCGGCTTGCCGCCAACCTGGAAGAGCTGATCGAAACCGAGGGCCCCGACACCGTCGCCGCCTTCATCGCCGAGCCGTTCCTGGGCGCGGGCGGCGTGATCGAGCCGCCGAAAGGGTATTACGAGGCCATTCAGCCGATACTCGAGCGATACGACATCCTGTTCATCGCCGACGAGGTGATCAGCGGCTTTTTCCGTACCGGCGACCGGTTCGCGACCGAAACCTACGGGCTGAAGCCCGACCTCATCTCGATGGCCAAGGCGATGTCGGCGGCCTACCAGCCCATCGGCGGCGTGATGATGTCGGAAAAGATCTACCAGACGCTGGTCGAGGGCAGCCGGAAATACGGCATGTTCGGCCACGGATTTACCTATTCCGGGCATCCGGTTCCGGCGGCGGTGGCGCTGGAGACGCAGCGCATCTACGACGACATGCGGATCGGGGATCACGTCAAGGCGGTGTCGCGGCGGTTCCAGTCGCGGCTGCATGCCCTGGCCGACCGCCCGCTGGTGGGCGAAACGCGCGGGCTGGGGCTGATCGGCGCGGTCGAACTGGTCGAGGACAAGGCGGCGCGGCGCAACTTCGACCCCGCGCGCAAGATCGGCGCCCGCGTCATGGCGCGGGCCGCCGATCACGGCCTGATCGTGCGCGCGCTGGTCAACGACACGCTGGCCTTCTGCCCGCCGCTGATCATCGACGACGCCCAGGTCGACGACATGTTCGACCGTTTCGGACGCGCGCTCGACGACATCGAGGCAGAACTCGCAAGGCAATGAGGGCGCGCCGGTAGCGTGCCGGCCGTGCCAGCAAGGGAAAGGAAGCAGCCGTGGCACTAAACGAGAAATGGAGCGTCGCAGAGGACCTGAACCTGAAGATGGTCATCGGTGGCAAGCGGCTGGAGGCGTCGAACGGCGAAAGGGTCGAGACCCACGACCCGGCCACGGGCCGGCAGATCGGCAGTTTTCCCGCCGCCACCGCCGACGATGTCGACCGCGCGGTCGAGAATTCGCGCGCCGCGCTCATGGGCGAATGGCGCGCGATGACGCCGACCGCGCGGGGCAGGGTGCTTGCCCGTGCCGCCGCCATCCTGCGGCGCGAGGCCGACCGCATGGCGCGGATCGAAACGCTCGACAGCGGCAAGCCGCTGCGCGAGGCCAGGGGCGACATGGAAACCTCGGCCAGCTATTTCGAGTACTATGCCGGCATGGCCGACAAGCTGCAGGGCGACAGCATTCCGCTGGGGCCGGACTACATGTCCTTTACCCTGCACGAACCCGTTGGCGTGACCGCCCACATCATCCCGTGGAACTTTCCGCTGACCACCACCGCGCGGGGCGTCGCCCCGGCGCTGGCGGCGGGATGCACCGCGGTGGTCAAGCCGGCGGCGCTGACCACGCTCACCTCGCTCCTGATGGCCGACATCCTCGACGAGGCCGGCCTGCCCGCCGGGGTCTACAACGTCGTGTCGGGACATGGGCGCGAGGCCGGCGCGGCGCTGGTCGATCATCCCGGCATCGCGCATGTGACCTTTACCGGATCGGTCCCCACCGGCATCGGCATCATGAAGAGCGCCGCCGATCACGTCGCCTCGGTGACGCTGGAACTGGGCGGCAAGTCGCCCCTGGTGGTGCTGGCCGATGCCGACCTGGAGGCGGCGGTCGAGGGCACGCTCAAGGCCATCTACATGAACGCCGGACAGGTCTGTTCGGCCGGATCCCGGCTGGTGATCGAGCGCAAGGTTCACGCCGCGATGATGGAGCGGCTGGTGCCGCGGGTCGAGGCGATGACGCCGGGGCACGGGCTGGACGACCCCGACATCGGGCCGCTGGTTTCCGCCGGCCAGGTGAACATCGTCGCCGATTTCGTCGACGACGCGCGAAAGGCCAACAGCCTCGAGGTTCTCGCCGGCGGCCGCAGGCTGGCCCCCGAGGGGATGGAAAAGGGCCATTTCTACGCCCCCACGATCATCGACGACGCCCCGGCGGATGCCCGTGTCGTGCAGGAAGAGATTTTCGGGCCGGTGCTGACCGTGCAGATCGTCGACGCGCCGGACGAGGCGATCGCGGTGGCGAACGGCACCGATTTCGGGCTCTGCGCCGGCATCTATACGCGCGACATCTCGCGGGCGATGGCGTTTGCCCGCGACGTCGATGCCGGCCAGGTCTTTGTGAACCAGTACTTCGCGGGCGGCGTTCCCACCCCCTTCGGCGGCACCAAGCTGAGCGGTTTCGGCCGCGAAAAGGGGCTGGCGGCGCTGGCCAGCTATTACCGGGTGAAATGCATCACGACACGGCTGTAGCGCGCTGGCCCCTGGGCGAATAGAGCCTGACACAGATATCCTGGAACGCCTGGCACCGCCGCGTCAGGCGGGACGTGGGCGCGCGCACCGTGCACATGTGCTGTTCCGGCAGATCGTCGGTCAGGGGCCGGTAATGGACCCGCAGCCCGTCATAGGTCATGTCGGAAAGCGGACGGGTGATCAGGATGGAATAGCCGCGCCCCTGCCCGACAAGACTGCGCACGACCTCGAAGGATTGGGCCTTGTGGACGATCCGGGGTGTGACGCCGACCGCCTCGAAAAGCTTCAGGAAATAGCGTTCCGCCGGTTTCGAATTGAGCAGAACGCACGGCTCGTCGCGCAATTCGGTCAAGGATACGGCAGGCTGGCCGAGCAGGCGGTGCCCGTCGGGCAGAACGGCCTGGGGCGGCGCGGAGTGCACGCGCAGCTTCAGGAACTCGTCCGGCAGGTCGACGTCGTAGGCCAGCGCCACCTCGATCTCGCCGCTCATCAGTTTTCCGAGTATGTCGTCGACGGTGTCTTCCTGAATCTGCAATTGCACATTCGGATGCTGGCGCGCGAATTCGGCAATGATCCTGGGCATGTAGGCCGGCGCGAGCGTCGAATAACATCCCACCGTCAGCGTGCCGACCAGCTCGTGCCCCTGCACGCGCGCCATCGCTTCCAGTTCCTCGGCCATGCGCAGCAGGGTGCGTGCCTGCGGCAGCAACTGGTGCCCGGCCGCGGTCAGCGACACGCCCTTGGCATGCTGGCGGACGAAAAGCTCGAGATCGAGCAGTTCTTCCATCTTCAGGATCGCCCAGGAGACCGACGGTTGTGCCACATTCGCCAGCCTGGCAGCCTCGGCGATGCTGCCGGTCTCTGCCGCGGCAACGAAATAGCTGATCTGGCGGAGCGAAACCTTGAGCATGGTTGCCTCCTTGTGCGGCCGGCCGTGCAAGGATAGAACAAGCATATTTCTATGTCACCCGCGAAATGAATAGACAATCCTTGTCATCGCGTTTTGGCGAGGTCCTTCACGCCGTGTTGCCTCGTTTCGTATTTAACCCCTCCGGCCCGCTTTCCGGCCGGCATGTGCCTGCCGCCCTTTGGTGGACCCCCGCAGGCCCTCTGTCGCGGCCGCTCGACTCCGACCCGCAGCGATCCGTTGCAGCCCCGACCCCTGGAATAGTCTTTCTCTATCTGAGAATAAGACAAAATACATTTTTGGTATGAAGCCCCCTGTGCCAAGCTGACTCACGGTCGGATCTTGCCCACTCGGTGTCCGGTCGGCCTGGAACGCGATCCGCCGGATCGCCGCAGTTGCGGAGCACGGAGCGAACAGTGAAACCCGCTGCCTTCGACTACCATCGTCCCGACAGCCTCGAGGAGGCCTGTGCGCTTCTGGCCGAGCATGGCGAAGACGCGCGCGTGCTGTCGGGCGGGCAGAGCCTGGTCCCGCTGATGAACATGCGCATCCTGTCGCCGGCCGTGCTGATCGACATCAACCGATGCCGCGAGCTGGCATATCTGCGCCGCGAGGGCGACGTGGTCGCCTGCGGTGCGCTGACCCGGCAGGGAGAGGCCGAAACCAGCGACCTGGTCGCCGCCGACCTGCCGCTGATGGCCGCCGCCATGCCGCATGTGGGGGTGCGCGCCAACCGCAATTTCGGAACCGTCTGCGGCAGCCTCGCCCATGCCGACCCGCTGGCCGAACTGCCCAGTGTCGCGGCCGCGCTCGACGCGCGGTTCGTCATCGCCAGCAGCCGCGGCCGGCGCGAGGTCGGAGCCGGCGAATTCTTCGTGTCGGCGCTGACCAATTGCCTGGAGCCGGACGAGATGCTGGCCGAGGTGCGGCTGCCCGTCATGCCGGATGGCGCGCGCTCTGCGTTCCTGGAAATCGCCAATCGCGCGCACGGTTTTGCCGTCGCCGGCATCGCGGCCTGCGTCGAATTCGCCGATGACGGCCGCTGCGTCCGGGCCCGGCTGTCGGCGATGGGCGCGGGCGACACCACGGCGCGGCTCGGCCGGGCCGAGGCGCTGCTCGAGGGCCAGAGGCTCGACGACGCGCTGATCGCCGAGGCCGGCGCGGCGGCAGCCGCGGAAACCGATCCGGGCAGCGACGTCCACGCCAGCGCGGCCTACCGCGCCGATGTCATCGGCTCGCTGGTCCGCAAGGCCCTGCGGCAGATACGGGAGGCAGCGTCAGAGAGATGAAACACGCCGCCCGCGAGGATGACGCGATGAGCGCCAGGAAAGTCACCGTCCGCATGACCGTCAACGGCAAGGAATACGTGCGCGAGGTCGAGCCGCGATACCTGCTGGCCGATTTCCTGCGCCACGAGCTGCATCTGACCGGCACCCATATCGGCTGCGAACACGGCGTCTGCGGCGCCTGCACCGTGCTGATAAACGGCAAGACGGGGCGCAGCTGCCTGCAATTCGCCGCCGCGCTGGACGGCGCCGAGATCACCACCGTCGAGGGCATCGCCGGCGACGGGCCGCTTTCCCCGGTGCAGGAGGCGTTTCACGACGCCCATGCGCTGCAATGCGGCTACTGCACGCCGGGCTTCTTGCTGACGACGATCGAGTTCCTCGGCGCCAACCCCGACCCGGACCGCGACGAGATACGCCAGGCGCTGACCAACAACATGTGCCGCTGCACCGGCTATCTCAACATCGTCGACGCGGTCGAGGACGCGGCGAAGCGCCTGCGCAAGGGGGCGCGCGGGGCATGAAGGCGATCGAGGATTTCACCCTGGTCGGCAAGACCGTCCTGCGCCGCGAGGACAGCTATCTGATGCGCGGCAAGGCGCAGTTCCTCGACGACCTGCCAGAGCCGAAGGGGCTGATCCATATCGCCTTTGTCCTCAGCCCCTATGCGCGCGCCGACATCCTCTCGGTCGATGCCAGCGCGGCGCGGGCGCTGCCGGGCGTGATCGACGTGCTGACCGGCGCCGACCTGGCGGATGACATCAAGACCTTCGCCCCGGTGATCGAGATCGACGGCTACCGCGATGTCCGCCGGCCGGTGGTGGCGGTCGACCGGGTGAACTTCGTCGGCGAATACGTCGCGATCGTTCTCGCCGAGACCCCCTATATCGCGCAGGACGCGCTCGATCTGGTCGAGGTCGACTACGACCCGCTGCCTTCGATCGCCCGCATCGAGGACGCCGAGGCCGCGGACGCGCCGGTGATCCACCCGCATCTGGGCGACAACTACATCTTCAGGAGCTCGTTCGAGACCGCGGACTTCGACGCCAGGTTCGCCGAGGGGGATCTGGTGCTCGAAGGGGAGTTCCGCAACGGCAAGACCGCCAGCGCCATGATCGAGCCGCGCGGCTGCATGGCCTGGCCCGATCCCGTGGCCACCAATTTCACGCTGTGGACGCCCACCCAGATCCCGCACATCGTGCGCACCGCCATCGCCGATCATCTCGACATCTCCGAATCGGCGCTGCGCGTGGTAACGCCCGCCGTCGGCGGCGGCTTCGGTTGCAAGGCGCATGTGTTTCCCGACGAGCTGATCGTCGTGGCGCTGGCGCGGCGCTACGGGCGGGCGGTGAAATGGGTGCAGGACCGGCGCGAGGATCTGCTGGGCAACATGCACGCGCGGGGCCATATCCTGCGCATCAAGGTCTCGGTAAGGAAGGACGGCACCCTTTGCGGTATCGACCTCGAGCTCAAGACCAATTGCGGCGCCTACCCCAATCACCCCTATTCGCCCACGCTCGAGGCCACCGGCTGCGCGCGGATGCTGCCGGGGCCGTACCGCTTTCAGACCTATCGCTACGATGTCTCCTCGCTGATCACCAACACCTGCCCGACCGGCGCCAAGCGCGGCACCGGGCAGCCCTCGGCGTTTCTCGCCATCGAGGGGATGATGGACCGCATCGGCCGCCGTCTCGGTATCGACCCCGCCGAGGTGCGCCGCCGCAACACCGTGCGCCCCGAGGAATTTCCCTATGTCAACGTCGTCGGCGTGCGCTACGACACCGGCAGCTATCTGCCCTCGCTCGAACGCGGGCTGGAGATGATCGGCTACGACGCCTTCCGCGCCGCGCAGCCCGAGGACCGGCTGGTGGACGGCAAGTATCGCGGCATCGGCATCTGCAACTATACCGAGGTTTCCGGCACCGGCGCGCCGGGGTGGCGCGTGCGCGGCTTTGCCAAGATGCCGGGCTTCGACAGCTCGCGCGTGGTGATCGAACCGGATGGAAAGGTCAGCGTCTTTGTCAGCCAGGCCGATGCCGGGCAGGGCCACTACACCACCTTTGCCCAGATCGCCGCCGACCGGCTGGGCGTCGCCTGCGAGGATGTGACGGTGGTCGAGGGCGACACCGCAAAGACGCCCTATGGCACCGGCACCTTTGCCAGCCGCGGCTCGGTCGTCGGCGGCGGCACCGTGATCCGGTGCAGCGACAAGGTGGGCGTCAAGGCCCGCCGCATCGCCGGCTACATGCTGGACACCGATCCCGACGGCCTCGTGCTGAGGGACGGGCGGGTATTCGACCCGCAGGACCCGCAGCGCGGCCTCAGCCTGCGCGAGGTCGCCGAAACCGCCTATTCGATGAACAACGCCGGTCTGCCGCAGGGCGAGGAACACGGGCTGGAGGCGACCGACTATTACGACCCGCCGATGGTGACGCTGGCCAACGGCACGCATGTCGTGCAGGTCGCCGTCGACCCCGAGGATGGCCGGGTCGAGATCGAACGCTACGCCGTGGTCCATGACTGCGGGCGGGTGATCAACCCCAAGATCGTCGAGGGGCAGGTTCACGGCGCGACCGTTCAGGGCATCGGCGAGGCGCTGATGGAGGAAATCGTCTATGACGACGAGGGCCAGCTTCTGAACGCCAACCTGCTCGATTATCTGATTCCCACGGCGATGGATGTGCCCGAGCTGGAGCTTTCCCATATCGAAACCCCCAGCATCGACACAGTCGGCGGCATCAAGGGCGCGGCCGAAGGCGGCGTGACGGGGGCGGTGCCGGCCATCGCCAACGCGGTGGCCGATGCGCTGTCGGGCCTCGGCGTCGACATCCGCGAGGTGCCGCTGCGGCCGTCCCATATCCACGGGCTGATCCGCCGGGCCCTGGCAGCGAAGGAGGGCCGCGGATGATACTCGAGGGCGACACGCTGATACCGGCCGGACGGCGAGAGGTCTGGAAGGCGCTGAACGATCCCGACGTGCTGCGCGACTGCATTCCCGGCTGCAAGTCGCTGGAGCGTCGGTCGGATACCGATTTCACCGCGTCCGTGCGCGCGGCCATCGGGCCGGTCAGCGCCACCTTCGGCGCCGCGATCGCGCTGGAAGAGATCGAGCCGGATCGCGGCTACACGATCGCCGGCGAGGGCAAGGGCGGTGCCGCCGGTTTTGCCCGCGGAAAGGCGCGGGTCGATCTGGAGGACGAAGACGGCGGCACCCGCTTGCGCTATCGGGCCGATGTCAAGGTCGGCGGCAAGCTGGCGCAGGTGGGTTCGCGCCTGATCCAGGGAACTGCCAGGAAGCTGTCGGAGGAATTCTTCGCCTGTCTGAGCGAACGGCTCGGCCACGGCGCATCGGTGGACATGGCCGCGGCGCCGGCCGCCGCGGCGCCATCCGCCGCGACGCCGGACAGGCGGCCGATCTGGGCCGGGCTGATCGCCGTTGTGGCGATTGCCGCCGGGCTGATATTGTGGATCGGCGCCTGAAGGGCGGAAAGGCCCGCTCGGGCGGCAATAGGGATCGGGTGTCCGGCGTTGCCATCTCGGCGCCGGGCGCCCCGGGCGAAAGGCCCGGGGGCGAACCGCCCCGTTTACGAGATGAACGACCAGGGAGGAGAAGAGAATGCTTACTACCTTGAACAGACGCAGCCTGATGGGCGCGCTCGCGGTTGCGGCGTCGGTGGCGCTGGCGCCCGCGGCGGTGCTTGCCCAGGACAAGCCCAAGATCAAGCTCGGCTTCATCGGCCCGACCAGCGGCGGCAACGCCCAGCAGGGGCTGGGGGCCAAGAACGGCTTTCTGCTCGCCATCGAGCAGGCCAATGCCGGCGACTATCCCTACATGGTCGAGGGCATCACGCTCGACGATGCCTCGGATCCGCAGACCGGGGTCAGCGCGGCGATGAAGCTGGTCAACGACCCCGATGTCGTCGCCGCAATCGGCCACTGGAACAGCCCGGTGGCGCTGGCGACGATCCCGGTGTTCAACCGCTTCGGGGTGCCGTTCATCGTCTGGGGGGCGATCAGCCCCAAGATCACCGACCAGAACCTGCCCGAGGTGACCCGCGTCACCCCGACGCTGCTGGCCGAGAACCTGCCGCTGGCGGAATGGGCGGCCAACGACCTGGGGGCCAAGTCGATTGCCATCGTCGCCGATACCAGCGATTACGGCACCGGCAACGCGGAGGCGTTCGAGACGTTCTTCACCGATGCCGGCGGCACCATCGTGTCGACCGACCTGCTGCCGGTGGGCACGACCGATTTCCGTGCCGTGCTGACCAAGATCAAGGGCAGCGGCGTCGACGCGATCTATTTCGGCGGCGTCATCACCGAGGCCGGCATCCTGCGCAAGCAGCAGATGGAAATCGGGCTGGATGTGCCGATGATCGGCATCTCGGGCTTCTATGACCCGGAGTTCATCGCGCTGGCCGGCGAGGCCGCCGAGGGCACGATGGTCAGCTACCCCGCGGCGCAGTCGAACCCCAAGCTCGACAAGATGCACGAGGACTATGAGGCGCGGGGCTTCGCCGAACCCGAGAGCCCCTACACCAAATACGCGTTCGACGCCGCCAACATCCTGCTGACCGTGATCGAGGAGGTCGGTATCGACGACAAGGCGGCGCTGGCCAAGGCCGTGCGCGAGATCTCCTATGACGGCGTGCTGGGGACCACGACCTTCGACGCCACCGGCCAGACCCAGATCCCGGTCGAGGTCGAGATCAAGGTGGTCAAGGACGGCCAGTGGGTAACCAAGGGCATGTAGCCGACAGCCGGGCGCCGGGCCGATAACCGGCGCCCCTTTTTGCATCCCGCGCCTCCGGGCGCGGGATGAATGGCCGCCGGACCGAACCGGCGCATGGCAGGCCAAGGGCGGGGAGGGCCCGATGGACGTACTTATCTTGCAGAACCTGATGAACTGGCTGGTTCTGAGCAGCATCTATGCGTTGGTGGCGCTCGGTTTCAGCCTGCTCTTCGGGGTTCTGAACGTCATACATTTCTCGCATGGCGACGTGTCGATCGTGGCGCCCTTTGTGGTGCTGGCGACGATCCAGGCACTGGTCGCGACGGTGTTCCCGGCAAACATGCCCGGCGCCATCGTGCTGGCCTGCGCCGTGGCGATCGGCCTGGTGGGGCTCATCGGCGTGCTGGCCGACTGGCTGGTCATACGCCGCTTTCGCAATGCCCCGGCGATGATGGCGCTGGTCGCCACGGTCGCGCTGGGGACCGTGGTGCGCGAGCTCGTCCGCATGATCTATCCGCAGGGCAGCAACCCCAAGCCCTTTCCCCGGCTGATCGAAAGCCGGGTGATGCTGGGCGACCTGCCGGTGCCGGTGTTCAGCCTCTTCGTGATCGGGGTTTCGGTGCTGATGGTCCTGATGCTGTTCGCGATCATGCGCTACACCTCGCTCGGGATGCGCATACGCGCCGTGGCCGAGGATCGCGCCATCGCCCGGCTGATGGCGATCCGCCCCGGCACGATCTTTGCCGCGACCTTTTTCATCGCCTCGGCGGTGGGGGCGATCGGCGGGATATTCTATGCCAGCTATGCCGGTGTCGTCCGGTTCGATTTCGGTATTCAGCTTGGCCTGATCGGGTTTTCGGCGGCGGTGATCGGCGGGCTCGGCAACATGCAGGGCGCGATCCTCGGCAGTCTGCTGATCGCCGGTATCGACACCCTGGTTCAGGCGACCCTGGCCGACGGTGCCTCCTACCGGCTGGTATTCGCGTTCCTGCTGGTGATCGCGGTGCTGGTGCTCAAGCCCTCGGGCATCCTGGGCAAGCCGATCATGGAAAAGGTCTGAGCGAATGGCCGACACATCGAATCCGGCCCTCTCGCGGGCAGCGCGCGGCGCCGGCGCCCGCGATCTGGCCATCGTCGGGGCGACCGAGCTTTCGGGCGCGGTCCTGCTCGGCTGGTTTCTGCTGGCCGACGACTGGCGGCTGATCGTCGGGATGCTGGTGCTGATGGGGGCGGCATTCGCCGTGCTTCAACTGCGCCCCGCCGTCGAAGAGCGCATCGTCGCGGCCTTTCGCCGGGCCCGCAGGCCCGCGCTGCTGCTCGGCGCCGCCTTGGTGCTGGTCTATCCCTTCGCCATGCAGGGCAGCAGCTATGCGCTGCACCTGCTGGTCATCGCGCAGCTTTACGCCGTGCTCGCGCTGGCGCTCAACTTTCAGCTCGGCAGCGCCAACATCCCCAACTTCGCCACCGGCGCCTCGTATGGCATCGGCGCCTACAGTTCGGCACTTCTGGCGATCAATTTCGGCGTCTCGTTCTGGCTGACGCTGCCGATCGCCGCGCTGGTGGCGACGATGTTCGGCTTTCTGCTGGGGTTTCCGTCGATGCGCACGCGCGAGACCTACCTGGCGCTTGTCACCATCGCCTTTGGCATCGTCGTTCATCAGCTCCTCAACAACTTCACCTGGACCGGCGGGCCGAACGGGCTGGTCGGCATCCCCGCACCCAGTATCGCCGGGCATTCCTTTACCAGCCCGATCGAGCTGTTCGGCCAGCGCCTGCCGAGCCAGGCCAATTTCTATTACCTCGCCGCGGCGCTGGTGGCGCTGTCCATCGTCAGCGCGCGGCGCCTGCACGACAGCCGCGTCGGGCTGGCATGGAACGCGCTCAGGGGCGACGAGCTGGCGGCGCGCTGCCAGGGCATCAACGTGGTCTGGTACAAGATGCTGGCCTTTGCCGTCGACGCGTTCCTGGCCGCGTTCGCGGGGTCGGTCTATGCCGCCTATGTCAGCTACATCTCGCCGGACAATTTCACCTTTCTGGTCTCGGTGACGATCATGACGATGGTGATCGTGGGCGGCATGGACAACACGCTCGGCGTGATCCTGGGGGCGTTCCTGCTGACGCTGCTGCCCGAAAAGCTGCGCATCTTCGCGGATTACCGGCTCCTGTTCGTCAGCGTCGTCGTCATCCTGTTCCTGATCCTGCGGCCCCAGGGCCTGTTTCCGCAGCGCCCGCGCAGCTATGGCGGCAACCGATGAGCGGGCCGCTGCTGGAAACCCGCAAGCTGTCGATCCGGTTCGGCGGGCTTGTCGCCGTCTCCGAGGTCGACCTGAACCTCTCGGCGGGGGAAATCCTGTGCATCATCGGCCCTAACGGCGCCGGCAAATCGACGCTGTTCAACCTGATCTCGGGCATCTATCGCCCCAGTTCGGGAACGGTGCACCTCGAGGGGCGCGACATCACCGGCCAGCCGGCGCACCGCATCGCGGCGGCGGGGATCGCGCGCACATTCCAGGCGAGCCGCCTGTTCAACGATCTCACGCTCGTCGACAATGTGGTCATCGGCATGCACTGCCGCACCCGTACCGGGGTGCTCGATGCGCTGCTGCGCCCCGGCCGCGCGCGCGCCGAGTTCGAGGCCGCGGCGGAACGCGCGGGCGAGTTGCTTCGCCTGGTCTCGCCGGAACTGCATGAGCGCCGGCACACGCTGGCCGGATCGCTGCCGCAGGCCGACCGGCGGCGGCTGGAGATCGCCCGCGCGCTGGCGTCCGAGCCCAAGATCATCATGCTCGACGAGCCGTCCTCGGGCATGGACGACCGCGACACCGATGCGCTGATCGAGGACATCCACATGACCATGACCGAACGGCCGGGCCTTTCCTATGTCATCATCGAACACGACATGCGGCTGGTCGCCGCGCTGCCCGAGCGGGTGATGGTGATCGACTACGGCGAAAAGATCGCCGAGGGCCATTTCACCGACGTGCGGCTCGACCCGCGCGTGCAGGAAGCCTATCTGGGGCAGAAGGCCGCCCATGCTTGAGCTTTCGGATATTTCAACCAGTTACGGGTCCGTGCCGATGCTGCGCGAGGTGTCTCTGGCGGTCGGCAAGGGCGAACTCGTCTGCCTGCTCGGCCCCAACGGCGCCGGCAAGAGCACCACCTTCAACACCATCTGCGGCCTGATCGCGCCCGATAAGGGGCGGGTGACAGTCATGGACCGGGACGTCGCCGAGACCGGGCCCGAGAGGCTTGGCGCGCTGGGGATCGGGTTCGTGCCCGAGGGGCGCCGGCTGTTTCCGTCGCTGACGGTGCGCCAGAACCTGCGGCTGGGCTACGATGCCTCGGCCTGTGCCGCCCCGTTCGAGGCGCGGCTCGAGGCGATGGGCGAGATATTTCCGCGCATCCGCGAACGGCTGGGACAGGAGGCGGGCACCCTGTCTGGCGGCGAACAGGCGATGGTGGCGCTGGCGCGCGCCCTGATCGGGGATCCGGCGTTCGTGGTCATGGACGAGCCGTCGCTGGGCCTGTCGCCAAAGCTGATCGACGAGTATTTCGGCATCGTCGCGGACATTCACCGGGGCGGCACGACGGTGCTGCTGATCGAGCAGAACGCCGAGACCGCGCTGTCGCTGGCCGACCGCGGCTATCTGCTGGTTCGGGGCCGTATCGCCGCCGCCGGCACCAGTGCCGAACTGCTGCGCGACGACACGGTGCGCCATCTATATCTCTAGGCAGCGGCGGGTGCCGGGGGGCACGGTCAGGGGTCGACCGCCTCGCGCATCCATTGCTGCAGCGTGCGGATCGAATGCTCGGAATTCAGCCCGCAGGCAGGATCCAGAACCAGCGGGCCGGGCCTGTAGCCGCGGCTCTTCAGCCCCCTGGCGACGCTTTCGACCAGCTTGATATCCTCCTCGACCGTCGTGGCGCGGTCCTGGACGGCGAGGCGGCGGATGACGTCGCTGTCGATGCCGCCGGGCGTATACCACCCGCGCCAGATGGTGCAGCTATCGACGTCGTGCGCGCGCCAGTGATAGGTGTTCAGGACGTTGCCCGGATAGACCTGGAACGAGAACATCGGCCACAGAAAGAACGACCTGTACTCGCCGCCATGCGGGGCCGAGGTGTCGATCGGATAGGTCATCTTGGACAGGTCCTGGCATTCGGTCGTGTGGCGCAGCACATAGCCGCGGTCGAGCGGCTGGATGTCATAGGTTTCGGGCCTGATCACCCCGGTGGCAAAGGTCGGATGGTTGAGCGAACAGTGATAGCATTCGGAATAGTTCTCGACCGAGACCTTCCAGTTGCACCGCTCGGGGATCTCGACCCATTCCAGCGGTTCGAGTTCGGCGATATCGGGAACGTATTCCGCCAGTTCCCCGCGCACGCCGGGGTACCAGTCGTCCATCGGCGCCGCGTCGTCGTCGAGATTGACGAAGATGAAGCCGTGAAAGACCTCGGTCCTGACCGGCGTCAGGCAGACCGCCGAACGGTCGAAACCCGGCACCGCCCTGATGTTCGGCCCCGCGCGCAACTCGCCCGTCAGTTCGTAGGTCCAGGCATGGTAGGGACACACGACGACGCGGGTCGTGCCAGACCCCTCGACCAGCTGGTGCGCGCGGTGCTGGCAGACGTTGTAGAACGTACGCAGTTCGCCGTCGCGGCCGCGGATGCAAAAGAGGCTCTCGCCCGCCAGGTCGAAGGCGAAATAGTCGCCCGCCTCGCGCACCTGGCTTTCATGGCCGGCATAGTGCCAGCAGCGCGCCAGCAGCCCCGAGCGTTCGCGTTCGAAAATGGCGGGGTCGGTGTAATAGCGCGCCTCGAGCGAATGGACGGGTCGCGGGGTATCCTGAACGCTCATTCGTCCTGATCCTTCTGCCCGACATAGATGCCCAGCGCGTGACGCTGGCTGTGGTAGCTTTCGATGGAGGACACCACGTCCTCGCCGGCCTCGGCGATGATGAAGGCGATGAGCACCTCGAAGAACGCCGTCAGCGCGACCGTCGAGATAAAGAACTGCGGCGTGTCGGTCGGCACCACGAAACGGTGCTGCGCGTCGGGCATGA